>CAZNHI010000077.1:0-8606 GCA_964572535.1 uncultured Dehalococcoidia bacterium | reverse complement strand
GGCGCGGGCAACGACATCGTGCGCGGGCACTACGGGAAGGACGTTCTCTTAGGCGGCTCGGGCGACGATCTCATCGAAGGCGGGCAGGACGACGACGACCTCGCCGGAGGCGACGGCAACGACGCGCTCACGGGCGGCCAAGGCGACGACGTCATCGACGGCGGCGCCGGAACCGACATGGCCCAGTACTCGGGCTCCTACGCCGAGTACCGCATCACGCGCACCGACGACGGCATATGGGTCTCGGACACGAAGTCCGGCCGCGACGGGACGGACTTTCTTAAGAGCGTCGAGAAACTCAACTTCAAGGATTTGAGCCTCATCGAGCACACACTCGCCAACCCCTTGCCCGTCAAGGACGTGCTCACCGAGGACGCGAGCGGAGCGGCGCTTTCCCGCACCCAGGCCTTCACCATCGCGAAGGGGCAGCTCGTCGGCAACGACATCGACTTCCAGGGCAACGGGCTTTCGATCACCCAACTTTTCGACGTGCAGGGCGGTACGGCGAGCATCGTGCAGGGCGATGTCGTTTTCACGCCCGACTCCACCTTTACGGGAGTCATGGGCTTCAAGTACACGATCGAGGACAGCCAGGGCAACGACGCCGCGGTCGTGGACATCATCGGCACGCCGGAAGCGGAGAACGTGCCGATGAAGGCAGCGGTATACCTTCGCACCCCGGACCTGCCATCCGATCCGTTGCTCGTGGAGCAGTGGTACCTCACCGAGGCGAACATCATTCCGGTCTGGCAGGACTACACGGGCGCGGGCGTGCGCATCGGCCAGTTCGAGCCGGGCGGTCCTTTCGCGGTCACCGAGGAGATCTTCGACTTCCGCCACCCGGATCTCAAAGCGAACGTCGATCCGAACTGGCTCGCAAATACGGCTCCGGGCGAGCTCGCGGGCGGGGGTGCGGAAGAAAAGTTCTCCACTCACGCGACACTTGTCGCCGGCGTGATTGCCGCCGACGACAACGGCGAAGGCGCGGTCGGGGTCGCGCCAGACGCGTCCATCGCGGGGCACTGGATCGCGGAGGACGGTCAGGACCTCGATGCCCTTATGTTTATGGCCTGGTACGACATCGCCAACAATTCCTGGACGGCGAAGCCCAACTTCGTCGCCAATTTCGAGATTAACCCGGAGCTGGAAAGCGCGTTCCAGTACGCCGTGGCGAACGGCCGCGACGGGCTCGGCACCATCATCGTCATGGCCGGCGGCAACGACCGGGAGGCGGGCGGCGATACCAACTACCTGTCCACCAGCAACAACCGGTATTCGATCACCACCGGCGCCGTCAACGCGGAATCCGACCTGGGCACGCTGCAGATCAGCCAGGCGCCGTTCAGTAATCCCGGTGCGAGCATTCTCGTGTCCGCACCCGGCTCCAACATCGCTTCCACCAGCCGCATCGTTCAAAACGACAACGGCTCGGTGTTCGGCGACCAGTACGACGTGGTGCAGGGGACGAGCTTCGCTACGCCCATCGTCTCGGGCATCGTCGCGCTGATGCTGGAAGCCAATCCGAACCTCGGCTACCGCGACGTACAGGAGATCCTGGCGATTTCGTCTCGGCAGTTCACCGACGAAGACACGGCCTGGCATTACAACCATGCCTCGAATTGGAACGGCGGCGCGATGCATGTCTCGCACGACTACGGCTTCGGGCAAGTGGACGCGCGGGCGGCCGTGCGTCTTGCGGAAACCTGGTGAACCCAGCAAACCTGGGCCAACGAGTACCACTTGGCGGCGCCAGGAGCTACCGGAACGGTGAACTTGTCCATTCCGGACAACAACGCCAGCGGGGCTTCCAGCACCATCGCAATCAGCGGCACGGCGATCCAGATCGAGCATGTCGAGGTCACCGTCGAGCTGACACATGAGCGCGCCGGCGACCTGATCATCAAGCTGGTTTCCCCGACCGGCACGGAGTCGGTCTTGATGGACCGGCCCGGCAAAGTGCCCGGCAGCGGCAGCGAGGATCGCGGCGACATCCTGTTCAACGACTCGAGCACGCTGAATTTCACTTTCACGACGACTCACGACTGGGGCGAGTCGCCGAACGGGACCTGGACGCTCACGGTCATCGACGCCGCCGGTGACGATACCGGGACGCTGACGAACTGGTCGATCGACGTATTCGGAAAAGGCGATACCGGCAACGACATCTACTACTACACCGACGAGTATGCGGCGCTGGCCTCGAGCGGGGGGAGAGACACGCTGAGCGACGCGGACGGAGGCGAGGACACCATCAACCTGGCGGCGGTATCGGGCAACAGCTTGGTAAACCTGACCACCGGATCGGCGACCATAGCGGGAACCGAGCTGACGATCGCCAATCCCGCCAACTTCGAGAACGCGATCGGCGGCGATGGCAACGACACACTGGTCGGCAACGGCGCAGGAAACTCGCTCTTTGGAGGGCGCGGCGGCGACCTCATTTCAGGCGGCGACGGAGATGACCTGCTACGCGGCTTTCGGGACTCCGACACGCTGACTGGCGGCAACGGGTTCGACACGTTCATCATCGAACGGCAAGCCGGTGAAAGCGACGTCGTCAGCGATTTCATACCGTTCGACGAAGCGATATTCGTCGATCAGGACACCTTTCTTCTCGTCGGATTCGGTGACGACTTCGAATTCTCAGACCTGCAATTTGGCCAGCAAGGTGCAGACGCAGTCATGACTCTGCCTGACGGGCAGACAGTCGTGCTCAAGAACGTCGACGAGTCGTCCTTAGGCTCCGTCGACTTCGCGTTCGCTCCAAGGCTCGGACTTCCGGATTTTCTCGTCAGAAGCGACGGCGCAACGCAGGTCGCCGGAACCGTGTTGGCCGATTCGATTACAGGAACCAGCTCGGCAGACCTAGTATTCGGGCTTGAAGGCGATGATGACATAGAAACGGGGGGTGGTGACGACGTGATCCTTCCCGGATCCGGCGCTGATGCGGTGCGCGCGGGCGAGGGAAGCGACATCATCTTCATCGGCGATCGCGGAGGGCACAACCTCGCCGGTACCGGAGACAACGTATTCGGCGGCGAAGGCTCCGACACGTTTGCGCTGGCGCCGGATCCGGTTTCAGATATCAGCAGAACTTTCGTCAGGGACTTTGCGCTTTCGGAAGGAGAGACAATCGACTTCTCGCGAATCGCGGGAGTGACGTCGCTTGCCGATCTCAGCTTGTCGACGGTGACCGTCGGGGGTCTGACCAGCACCCTGGTGAGTCCATGGCAGGACCAGTCGCTGCTCATCTATCTCGTCGGCATCGACCCCAGCAGCATTACCTCGGCGCAGTTCCGGTTCTACGACGGCAATCCCGAGCCCTTGCCTGAAATCGAGGCGGAAGCCTCGGAGACGCCTGGCCAGGTTCTCGGTACCTTGGGCGGCGACCTGCTGGAAGGCGATGCGGGAGGGAATACGCTCGACGGCGGCGCAGGCGCGGATTCGATGTCCGGACGTACCGGCGACGACACCTATCTCGTCGATGATGCGAACGACGAGGTGATCGAGCTGCCGGACGGCGGCTTCGATCACATCCGCTCTTCGGTTTCGTACGTCCTTCCGGAACACGTCGAAAGCCTGAAGCTGACCGGAAGCGCGGCGATCGACGGCACCGGCAACGCGGCGAGCAACCGCGTCACGGGCAACGCCGGCAACAACACGCTCGACGGCGGCCTTGGGGCCGACGTCTTGAAGGGCCGGCCGGGCGACGACAACTATATCGTCGATCACGGCAGCGACGAGGTTGTGGAGGTCGAGAATGAAGGCACCGATCTTGTCCTGTCCTCGGTTTCGTTCACGCTCGCGCCCAACGTCGAAAACCTCACCCTCACCGGCGCGGCTCCGATCAACGCCACGGGCAACGCGCTGAACAATATCCTGATCGGCAACGCGAACGACAATCGGCTGGACGGCGCGCAGGGCGCGGATACGATGCGGGGTGGCAACGGCGACGATGCCTACTTCGTGGACAACGCGTCCGATGTTGTTTCAGAGGATGCCGACGGCGGAATCGATCTCGTCTTCTCCGGCATCGATTATGAGCTGCCTTTGAATTTCGAGAACCTCACGGCGACCGGCAACGCGGCGCGGACGCTGACGGGCAACGCGCTCGACAATGTCATCGTCGGTATTGGTGCCGGCGACACCATGAGTGGCGGCGACGGCGATGACTTGCTCGACGGCAGGGGCGGCGCCGATTCGCTGATCGGCGGCGCCGGCAATGACATCTACATCGTAGACAATGACGGCGACGTGCTGGTGGAAGCGGCCGCTTCGGGCACGGACCTCGTTCAGGCCTCGATCAGCTACACCCTGGGATCGAATTTCGAAAACCTCGGCCTGCTCGCCGGCGGGCTCACCGGCACGGGCAACAGTCTCGCCAACGTTCTCACGGGAAGCGGCGGCGCCGATACGCTAGTCGGGGCCGACGGTAGCGATCTCATGCTCGGCAGCGATGGCAACGACAGTGTGCTGGGCGATGCCGGGAACGACACCTTGTTCGGCGGCGTGGGCAACGACACGGTATTCGGCGGCACCGACGATGACAGCGTGACCGGCGGCGATGGCGACGACAGCCTGCGCGGCAGCATGGGCAACGACACGGTCACGGACCTGGGGTACCTTGGCGACGACACGCTGGAGGGCTCGGACGGCAACGACTTGCTCCTGGCGGGCGATGGTAACGACAGCCTGTCGGGCGGCAACGGCGTGGACTTCCTCGATGGCGGCGAGGGCGACGACAGCGTGATGGGCGACGCCGGCAATGACACGGTGTACGGGGGTGTGGGCCACGACTCGGTGTTTGGCGGCCCGGACAACGACAGCGTCACCGGCGGCGATGGCAATGACAGCATGCGCGGCAGCACCGGGGACGACACGGTGAGCGACGTGGGCTATCTGGGCGATGACACGCTGGAGGGCTCGGACGGCAACGACTTGCTCCTGGCGGGCGATGGTAACGACAGCCTGTCGGGCGGCAACGGCGTGGACTTCCTCGATGGCGGCGAGGGCGACGACAGCGTGATGGGCGACGCCGGCAATGACACGGTGTACGGGGGTGTGGGCCACGACTCGGTGTTTGGCGGCCCGGACAACGACAGCGTCACCGGCGGCGATGGCAATGACAGCATGCGCGGCAGCACCGGGGACGACACGGTGAGCGACGTGGGCTATCTGGGCGATGACACGCTGGAGGGCTCGGACGGCAACGACTTGCTCCTGGCGGGCGACGGTAACGACAGCCTCTCGGGCAGCGACGGCGTGGACTCGCTCAACGGCGGCGCTGGTGCCGACACCATGACCGGCGGCGCAGGCATGGACCGTTTCGTATACGGAAATGTGAGCGAAGCAGCGGATGCGATCAGTGATTTCGTGGCGGGTTCAGGGGGCGACCTGATCGACCTGGAAGCCGTGTACGCCTATCTCGGCTATACCGGCCTGGATCCAATCGCGGATGGGCACCTGAAGTTGACGCAGTCCGGGCTGGATACCCTGGTCAAGATCGATGCCGACGGCTTCGGAGGCTCTGCCGCAACGCTGCTCGTAACGCTGACCGGCGTTACTGCGACGACCCTGACGCTTTCGGACAACTTTCAGATCTAAGCGGCATATCCGCCGGGCATCGTCTATCATGCGCCCGGCGCGGCTGCCGCCTGCGCACCCTAGACCATGCAGACCGCCGGAGAGTGGTACGAGCGCACGACCCGAATCGCACAGCTGAACGGCTTGCGTGGGATCGCCATACTGCTGGTTCTGGCGCACCACGTCCTTGGCGGCGATCTCCGCAACAGCATGAGACAGATGGCACCAGGCAGCCTCTCGGTGTCGCAGTTCCTGGAGTTCCTGCCGGGCTGGTTGTCGCTGCACGTGTCGGTGGGGTGGGTTGGCGTCAACCTCTTCTTCGTGCTTTCGGGCTTTGTGCTGTTCTACCCGTATGCCAACGGCAAGCGCGAAATCTCGGGCTGGGCGGACGTCCGGTTTTTCCTGCAGCGACGCGCCAGGCGTTTGCTGCCGCTGCTTTTCCTGTCCTCGATCATCATCGTGGCGCTTAAGCCCGGCGCAGACCTGCAGGGCTCGCTGCGTTCGCTCCTCGCCGTGCTCACGCTGGCCTTCCCGTTCATCGATCGAATTCCGGCCTTCAATCCTCCGGTATGGTCGATCGGTCCCGAGATACTTTTCGGGATTGCCCTGCCCCTGCTGGTGGTTCTTGCCCGGCGCATCGGCGTGGGCCGCCTGTTTCTCGGTACATTGGTGCTCGGGTTTGTGGCGCGCGCGTACTGCGCGCACCTCGATGCGCCGAACGTGGCGATGCGCACATTTTTTCTCGGGCGTCTGGACGATTTCGTGCCTGGCATGGTGGTGTGCCAGCTATTTGTTTCGGGAATGAGAATCCGCTGGTCGACGGCCGCGTTCTTCGGAGGCGCCCTGCTCATTTACCTGGGAACTCTCCCTTCCGATCTGCCTTTTCTGGTCCGTCACGGGATCGTCATTGCGGGAAGCGTGCTTGTGCCGGCAGCGCCCTACCTGCTTGCGCTGTCCTTCAATGTGGTGCAGCTGGGCGCGGCGCTGATGATTCTGGGCGCGCTTTCTGGCCGGGGCCCGCTCGCCTGGGTGCTCAACTTCTGGCCGCTGCAGGTGCTGGGGATCATGACCTATTCGCTGTATCTGTGGCACCTCCCGGTCATGCAGAGCGTGTCGCAGGCCGGCGCATCGCTGTGGTGGGCGGGCGCGCTTCTCCTCGTCCTCACGCCCTTGTCGCACCGCTTCATCGAGTTTTACTTCGACCGGGACCTCCGTCGCATCTTCGGCCTGAGCGGGACGGAGCCTGCGTCTGCCGCAGCGCAAGGAGCGAAATCATGAAGGTTGAAGAGCAACTCGCAGCACGCTTCCTGCAATCGCAGCGCGGGCGCAGCGACCTCGACCGGGTCCTCAACGGCTACGCGGGCGCGGTTCCGCTGTGCATCTACGCCGACCGCGAGCGCTGGCGCGAGCGCTCGCAGCTCGGTGAGCGCCGCTTCGGGCGGCCGGACCAGCAGCCGCGCTTCTACTTCCCGCACCTCTCGGCGCGGCCCTGGCACGACGACAGCCCGTGGGCCAGGGCGCTGGAAGAGAACTTCGCGCCGATCCGCGAGGAATTCCGGGCGGTGGAGCGCCACCTGCGCGCGCACCCGCAGACCTATCTCGTGCTCGACGGCAAGTGGAGCCTGTTCACGCTGTTCCGCGACGGCAGGAAGTGGCAGGAGAACTGCGCGCTTTGCCCGCTGACGACGCGCGTGGTCGAGGCGCTGCCGCTTTGCCACCACGGCCACGGCGTCGTGTATTTCTCCATCATGGACCCGGGCACGCGGATCAAGGCGCATTGCGGCCTGACCAACGCGCGCATCCGCCACCACCTCGGCATCGAGGTGCCCGGGGGCGCGCAGCTCAGCGTGGCGGGCGAGACGCGTTCATGGGAGGAAGGCCGCTGCCTCGCCTTCGACGACTCGTTCCTGCACGAGGTGCGCCACGAGGGCGCGCGCCGGCGCGTGGTGCTGATCGTCGACACCTGGCACCCGGAGCTCAGCGCGGCCGAGGCCGAATTCGTCGCCGAGGTGCAGCGGCTCTTCTACCCGCCTAGGCGGCCGGCAGCACAGACTTGAGCCCGCCCGCGAGGTGGTTGACGACCCGCTCGCAGAGGCCGAAGCGCAGCAGCATCGAGATCGAAGGCGTGCGGTTGGCGTCGAACAGCACGACGCGGCCCTCGCGCATCGCGTAGTCGAACTTGCCGTAGCCGAAGCCCATCTGCCGGCGCAGCGCGCGCAGCTCCGGCGGCGGCGGCACTTCGCGCACCTCGATGGTGTTGGCGCCCTTGACGACCGGCGAGCGCGAGCGCAGCCGCAGGGCGAACTCCGCGTCGCCCAGGAAGTAGCAGTAGTGCAGGAAATAGTCGTCGCCCTCGCGCTCGGGCAGGAACTTCTCCACCACCAGGCCCGGATCCTGCCACACGCCCGCCGGCACCTCGCCGAGCGACTCGTAGACGCGGTATTCGGCTGACGCCCTCTCCTGCGGGCCGGACAACCTGCCCTTGCGCCGCGCGATATTGCGCTTGCCCTGCTCGGGCTTGCCGCCGGAGTTGAAGTCGCTCTTCACGATGACCGGCCCCGTGTAGTCGTCGCCGCGCGCCAGCAGCAGCCGGCTGTAGGCGCGCTTGCGGATGTCGGCGACGGTGCCGTTGACGGTGGCCGGATAGCGCTTGATGGCTTCCAGGTACGGCTGCGGCACCACGGTGCGGTCGATGTGCAGGATGGCGAGGTCCGCCGCCGGCGGCAGCTTGCCGGTTCCCAAGCCGACCTGCACGCGGTGGCCGGCCTCCACCCAGCGCCGGCCCAGCAGACGAATCAAGTGCGTATGCCAGAGGTAGCGGTCGTACGGCTCGATCATGATCAGGATGCTCGCCACTCGTCCCGCCTGAAAAGTTTCTTGCCGGAGGCCTTGAGCGCCTCGTGGTTGCGGTAGATCCACCAGACCGCGTCGCCGACCTCGCTGCGCAGCGGCGTCGTGCCGTCGCCGTAGAGCAGCCGGTCGATGTCGAGCGCCGCCGCCTGGCGCGCCAGCGCGACGCGCAC
>CAZNHI010000076.1:0-8625 GCA_964572535.1 uncultured Dehalococcoidia bacterium | reverse complement strand
AGGGCTGAAAGAGAGCTGCCCTGTCCACTGCTGGACTACACCCCGGTAGTTGGGTCCCCCGTTCCCCGAAGGGATTCGGCCTTATGAACAAAACATAATCTACCTGCTGGGACCCACGCCGTCCAGCGCTAAAGGATTTCAGGAATCTCGCAATTGTTCTGGCCCGGCATCCTGCGCGCGCGGAGGGGCGTTCCCAAGAAAGAATGGCGGCAAGTCCACAAGAGGCAGGATTCAGCGAGAATCTTCTCCGGATGGTGGTTCGGCTTCTGGCTTGGGCTGCATTATCAGCTTGCGCAGCTCCCGGACGATCTTCTGTCGCAGCGTGCGCCGCGGTCCGGCTGAGGGATCGCGCTGGTCGTAGGCGCCGGCGGCGACGTGCGGCGTCTCGGCCGCGACTTCGGCGCCGAGCAGCAGGATGCTCGCGCTGAGATAGACCCAGAACAAGAACGCGACGACGGCGCCCAACGAGCCGAAGACGATGTCGTAGTTGCTGAAGTTCTCCAGGTAGACGTTGAAGCCGATCTTGACCGCCTCGAAGAGTACGGCGGCGAGAACGGCGCCGGGCAGCAAGTGTCGCGCCTGGATGTGCCGGGTGGGGACGAGCCAGTAGACCAGGAAGAACGCGGCACAGGAGACCAGCATCGGTAGCAGGATGGAGGCGGCCCACCAACCGGCGCCCAGGGCGTGCGGCGCGTCGCCCAGCAGAGGCACATCCTCGCTCGTGTGCCGGGCGAGGCGCAGGAAGCTGGTGGCTGCGATCGACGCGACGAAAAATGGCGCGAACGAGAGAACGATTACGAGGTCGAAGAGCTTCTGGATCACCGGCGGCCGCGGCGTCTCGACTCGGAAGACAATGTTCATAGAGCTACGCAAGACACCGAATACGGCGCTGCCGGACCACGCGAGGCCGAGCAGACCGAAGATGCCGATGGCGCCGCTCTGGTCGCGCGCCACGGCGGAGAGTGCGTCCGTAACATCCCCGCGGCCCTCTTCCTGGCTGAGCGGGATGCTCTGCATGACTTCGTCCACAATGTCCGCCTGCAGATCCGGATCCTGAATGACGAGGCCGAGGATGCCGACCGAGAAGATGATCAGCGGGAACAGCGAGAACAGGACGTAGTAGGAGAGTGCCGCGGCGCGCTGGCTGCAGTTGTCGGCGAAGAAGGCTTTGACGGCGCGGTAGATAAGGACGCCGCTGCGCCTGGCCAGGAGCATGAAGTCACGGTATCGCATTGAAAGCCGGGCGGCATCCCTGACCTCCGCTAGAGGGCCACATGAGGCGACGAGGCTGAGGCTCGGTGGACGACGCGGGGACGCCCGTTAAGGGCCTGCTACGGGGTCTTCTCGATGCCGGTAAGCACCAGCGAGACGGCGGTTTCGACCCCGACATCGTCGGTGTTAACGCTCAGATCGTAGAGCGAGGAATCGAGCCAATCAACGCCGTAGACGTGTTTGAAGAAGTTAACGCGCTGGTGGTCGGAGTCCTTGACGTAGGCCAGGGCGTCTTTGGCGCTGAGGCCTTGCTGCTCCGTGACGCGGGCGGTGCGCCTTTCGACGGAGCCGGTGACCAGCGCCCTGAAGATGGCGGGCGTGTTCTTGAGGATAACCTGTCCAGCGTGACCGACGATAACGCAGTCGCCACGCTCAGCCAGGTTCTTGACCACTTGCTCGATGATCTGGCGGTAGTCTGACGAGGTCATCATCATGTTCGAGGGATTGGTGGATGGCGGCGTGGGCAGGACGCCCTCTGAGACGACGGTCGTGAGCGCGAGGCGTTCGAGCATGCGCTCGATGAACGTGGGCCAGCGTTCGGCGGCGGCGACGGTCTCGGGCGAAACGCCGGCGATCGACGCTGCTTGCGAGACGATCTCGGCGTCGTAATACGGAAAGCCGAGCTTCTGGCTAACCAACTGAGCTATCCGGTGCCCGTCGGAACCTTGTTGTACGGAGAAAGTCACCACACTAACCGGCATCGTCCCCTCCTCGCGGCGCCTGGAGACGCCACACCTCCGCTGTGCAGCAACTTATATGCGATTACGGCAAATCTGGCAAACAAGGTCGTGTCAGCGATTGAGCAGAATACAGTTCTAGCCCTAGGCAAGCGTCGATTCGCAACTACAATTGCCGCACAGGAGAAAGCTACGGTCGCCAAGAAAACGCGTCTGATCCTGGTATCGAATCGCCTGCCCGTGACGGTGAGCGTGAAGGACGGCGTTCTTTCTCTGACACCGTCCGGTGGCGGGCTGGCGACCGGCTTGAGGGGCGCCCGGGCGAGGATGGGCGGCGTCTGGATTGGCTGGCCGGGGGAGATCCCCGCCAGCAGCTATCGTGCCGAAATCGAGCACGAGCTGCAAAAGCTGGACGCGCGCCCGGTGTACCTGACACGCAGCGAGCAGCGCGGCTTCTACGAGGACTTCTCCAACGCGGCGATCTGGCCGGTGTTCCACGACTTGATCGAGCAACTGCCGCAGGACATCGTCGGCTGGGAGACGTACAAGCAGGTCAACCAGCGCTTCGCGGATGCAGTGGCCTCCGCGTACCGAGAAGGCGATGTCGTCTGGGTTAACGATTACCACCTGATGCTGGTACCGGCGATGGTGCGACGGTTGCTCCCCAAGGCGCCGATCGGCTTCTTCTTGCACATACCGTTCCCGGCGCCGGAAGTCTTCCGGGTCCTGCCGCCGCGCGAAGAGCTGCTGAAGGGCCTGTTGGGCGCGGACCTCATCGGGTTTCACACGCAGTCATTCCTGGACAACTTCGTCGCGACGGCCCAGCCATTGCTGGGCGTCAAGCTGACTCCGTCCGGTTTGCGGTATGGCCGCAGGTCGGTGCAGGTGGGCGCCTTCCCGATGGGCATCGACTTCGCGACTTGGGAGAATCGGGCGCGCACGACTACGGTGCAGAAGCAGGTGCTCTCGCTGATGCAGGACGCTGGCAAACGCAAGATCGTGCTCGGCATCGACCGCATGGACTACACAAAGGGGCTGCCGCGTCGCATCCACGCCATTGAACGTATGCTGCAGGCGGATCCGTCGCTGGCGGAGAGAGTGCGCTTCGTGCAGGTGGCGTTCCCGTCGCGGGAGCGCATCGAGTCCTACGCCGGTCTGCGGCGCCAGCTAAACGAGGCGGTAGGCAGGATCAACTCGACGTTCGGCAACCCGCGTTCGCTGCCGGTGCACCTGGTGCAGCGCTCGTTCAGCGAAGACGAGGTGTCCGCGTTATACGCCGCGGCAGACATCATGCTGGTGACTCCCCTGCGCGACGGGATGAACCTGGTGGCCAAGGAGTACGTCGCCTCGCGGTTGCACGGCGACGGTGTGCTGGTGCTGAGCGAGTTCGCGGGGGCGGCAGATGAGCTGCGTGGCGACGCCCTGATCGTCAATCCGTACGACACGGACGGCCTGATGGCGGCAATCAAGCAGGCCATCGACATGCCGGTGGACGAGCAAATGGAGCGCATGGGGAGGCTGCGCGATCGGGTGCGCACCCGCGACGTACACCACTGGACGCAGAGCTTCCTCGCGGCGCTGGCGAGGCAAACCGGCGAGCGCTAGGGCCGGAAAACCTGTAGGGAATTGATATACCCCCAGCCTGTTGCCTAGACGTCCCTGTACCGCTGTGTCCGGCAGACTGACGCCGGGGCAAGGAGGAAGAGGCATGGACTTCGAGACTGCGGTCCAGATCTCGACCCAGGTCGAGCGTTCGTATCCTAGCCTGACCGTCGGGGGTTTCCGGCGCCTCTCTCGTGAGCGCGAGGACTCTTGGGCCGTCGACATCGTCCAGCCGGACTCGGGCCGCCTGGTGACTCTGGATGAAAAGGACGACTGGGACCGCATCCTCAAGGTCAACTTCCCGGAGCTGCAGTGGTCGCACTAAGCCCAGTTGCCTGAGTCCTCCGGAAGCGCCTCGAGTGCAGGCTCCGTCTGGGCCTCGGCTGCGCTACGTACGCGCGCCGCACGGGTCCCGCGTTGCCAGGCCGCGAGAGCGCAAGCAGTCAGCGAGCCACCGATCAGGATGAGGACCACGCGCACCGGCAGCTGATCGAGCATTACGCCGGCCAGGCAGGTGGGTATGAGCGCGCCGATGCTGCCCAGGGCAGACTGCGTCGCGAAGACCTGCGCCACGAGGTTGGTGGGCACGCGGCGGTAAACCTCGGTGCGCGCGGCGACGTGGACAAAGCTGGAGCCCGCGCCCGCGATCGGAAGTAAGAAGACCGTGGCAACGATGGCGTCGGAGATGCCGAGCCATCCCGTGAAGTCCTCGATGGGTCCAAAGGCGCCGGCGATCCTGGGCGCGAAGGTGTCGACGAAGGGTAGCGTCAGTAACACGGCCGTGAAGCAAACGAAACCCGTAAGCGCCAGGCCTCGCGCACTGACGAAGGTGAGCAGGGCGGGCGCTAGCAGCAGGCCGAGCGCCAGACCCAGCGCGCCCGGAAGTGCTATGTAAATCGCGTTCTGGGCGCCGGTGTCCAGAGTGTCTTCGATGAAGACGGGCGCAGCGACGACGAACATGAGCATGCCCGTATCCAGCAGGACGCGCATCAGGGTTGTCGACGTGAGGCGGGGGTCGGCCGCGATGGCGCGGTAGCCGCTGCGCAGCGCCCGCCACCAGACGAGCTGGTCTGCGTGGCGGCCCTGTGTGTGCGTTAGGTCCGGGATCGAGGCAAAGATCAGGGTGCTCACGCCAAAGCAGGCCAGCACGATGACGTAGAGGCCCTCGACATCGAGCAGCTTGACGGC
This sequence comes from uncultured Dehalococcoidia bacterium, assembly GCA_964572535.1. Taxonomy (GTDB): domain Bacteria; phylum Chloroflexota; class Dehalococcoidia; order DSTF01; family WHTK01; genus WHTK01. Next base: position 3,886 of record CAZNHI010000076.1, on the reverse strand, counting down.
CAGCGGCGCCACGACGCCCGCGCCCAGCAGCTGCGCAGCCAGCGATAGAGCCTGCAAGAAGGACGACGCGTGCGCTAGCCGCTCGCGCTGGACGATGCCTAGTACGGCGGCGCTCTCCGCCGGGGAGAAAAACTGGTAGACGCTCCAGAGCAGAAAGGTGAGGCCGATTGCCTCCTCCACGTTTGGGTTGAAGTCGATGAACCAGAAGACGACGAGCATGCGCAGCGCGATCGAGACGAGCAGGACGAGCTTCTTGGGCAGAAGGTCGGCGACGAGGCCGCCGGGCAGACTGAGGACGATGGACGGGACAACGGAGGCGAGCACGAACGCGCTGGTCGCCAGGGACGACTCTTGATCGCTGATCACGGTGATGAACAGCCCGTAAATCAGGGCGTTCTGGCCCATGAGTTGCAGCAGCTTGGCGTAGGAGTAGCGCACGAAGCGCGAGTTGGCGAAGAGGCTGGTGTCCTGCGGTGGCCCGTCGGCTGCGGGGTTCACGTCAAGAGCTTACGCAGACGCGCGCGATTGGCGGCAGAGTTGACGAGCACGAAAGGCTGCCGGTCTTCCTGCAGGCGGCGCCGGTAGCCCAGGGCGCGGTGCAGGCGCTCGCTGACAGCGTTGCCCTCCGTGACGTAGCCGTATATGGCAGGCACCTTAAGTACGTTAAAGGCGAAATCGGCGCAGATAGCCACGCCCTCGCGGCCCAGGCCGTGGCCTCGGTAGGCGGGCGCAACCACCAGGTCGATGCGGGCGCTGCCAGGCTCCGGGCCGTTCAGGCTGAGAATGAACTCGCCGGCGCGCCGGTTGCCGAGTCGGGCGATGAACACCCAGCCGCTGAGGCTGACGGCGCGGTAGATGGTCTCTATCTCCTCCCGCGTATAAGGGCGATAGGGCTCGTCGCGGCGCTCTGCGTCGGCGAAGCGCAGTGAGACGGGGTCGTTACTCCAGGAGACAGCGTCGTCGATGTCCGCCTGACGCCAGGGACGCAGGCGCAGTCGCGGGCCGCGGAGGGTCAGAGTCGGCATGGCTACAAGGTAACAGCACAAGACGGGACGTCTCGCCACGTCACGTCCTCACCGAATCGACTCCAGCAGATCGAGCATGGCTTCGAGAGTGAAATCAACCTCAAGTTCCGCCCCCGCGGAGAACGTCCAGCCGTCTTTGTTCCACTGCACCGTAACGATGCCGCCCGGGTTTTGCAGCATTGCCTCCTGGCCTTGAACCGCTATTCGCTCACCGGAGAATTCCGTGAACGGGACACTCGGAAAGACCACGGCGAGGGCGAAGATCGCGCCATCGGGGCGGGCGTATTCGAGCTCGACGTTGGCGCCGCCTTCGCCTTCGATGGTGTCGCCCAGGTTGCGTTCGCGCGCAACCCTGACTTCGCTCAACGTGAGGCCGTCGATGTCGCGGGGGTGGGGGATGCGGCGGCAGATAAAGCCCTCGGCCTCCTCGATGGTTGAGAAGGTCTCGACGCGGGGCAGCACGGATCCGTCCGCCCGCACGGCGTTGTCCTGGAGTTCGCCTGTGACGCAGCGCACGGCGGGTCCGTCCGTGAGCAGGAAGGCGGCGACGACGAACGCGGCAATCGCGAGGACGCTGCCGAACATCACGAGGACGACTTTGGCGCCACTGGTCACGCTGGAGACCCCCTGGAGGCGAGGTAGCTGAAGGACATCGCCTCCACGGTAAGGCGCGGCTCAGGAGCGGACAACCCATCGCGCGCGAGCAATAAACTTGACAGGCGCTGCGACGCGTGTAGTGTGTGGCCGGATTGTTACGGATTCGTAACAAGGTTTGGTCGCTGCCTCGCGGGACCCTGGGGACGCCCTAGTTTAGCTGAGTTCAGGAGGTAGCCTTGAACGGACTCAAGTACGGCATATCAGACAACAAGCTAACTGCCGCATTGGTGGCTGGCTTCTTCGCCACGCAGATTGCGACGATCGTCGGCTTCTGGCACGAGATCATCGATCTCCCGGCCATGGACTGGAACCGCTTCAACGGCACATACCTGGTTGGTTTCAGCAACCCTACGGCCATAGGCTTCGAAGTCCCGCCTTCTTCTGACTTCGAGGTGTTCATCACCGGTTGGCTATTCCACCTCTTCACCGGACTGGTGCTGACCGCGTCCTTCGTCTTCCTGGTGAGGCCGAAGCTGCCCCTGCCCTACGACATGAAGAACAACCTGATCGCGGGCATCGGCTGGGGCCTCTTCCTGGCGGTCATCAGCTTTACGATCCTGACGCCGCTGCTGGACCCCTACAACGCGAACCCCGGCTGGTTCTCCCTGGACCTGAAGCTGCCTGACACCAACGGCGGCGGGCTGCACCCCGGCTGGAAGACGCCCGTGGCAATCGTGGTCTGGCACTTTGTCTACGGCTTCCACCTCGGCTCGTTCTACAACCCGAAGGCACCGGAAGCCGCCGTAACGTAGACGTAGAGCCAGCCGGACGGCCCGCGACCGCCGTCCGTCTCAAGAGAAACAAGGCGCCGAGCAATCGGCGCCTTGTTCGTGTCTACAGATACCGCTTGACCTTCTCCGCCAGCGACATCGTGAACCCCACGGTTGAGGCGATCTCATCCACGCTGGCTTCGCGGACGCCCTTGAGCGAGCCGAACCTGCGCAGCAGCGCGCGTTTGCGCTTCGGCCCGACGCCGGGCACCGAGTCCAGCGCGGACTCCATGCCGGTCTTGGCGCGCACCTTGCGGTGGTAGGTGATGGCGAAGCGGTGCGCCTCGTCGCGGATGCGCTGCACCAGATAGAGCGACTGCGAGGTGCGCGGCAGGACGATGGGTTCGGCCAGGTCCTGCACGAACAGCTCTTCGTTCTGCTTGGCGAGGCCGGCCAACGGCACGTCCTTGAGGCCGAGGTTGCGCATGACATCCAGCGCCGCCGAGAGCTGGCCTTTGCCGCCGTCGACGATGACGAGGTCGGGGAGGGCGCCCCAGCCGGTCAGGGGGTCCTCCTCGTCGGACGAGGCGTCCTGAGGCTGCGCATCGCTGGCGCGCTGCTCCGCCTCTGTACTTAGGAAAGCTGGGGGGACACCCAAGCCCCCCGGCAGGGTTGCACCCTGCACTGGCTTGCTGCGCCCACGAGTCCCGTCGAGGTCATCGTCCTGCCCGTCTGCCTCCTTCCAGGAAGGACCCGTCTGCCCGCCGTTCTCCCAGCGCTTGAAGCGGCGGCCGAGGATCTCAGCCATGGAGGCGAAGTCGTTCGCGCCGACTACGGTCTTGATCCGGAAGCGGCGGTACTCCTGGGGCCGTGGCTGGCCGTCAATGAAGACGACCATGCTGGCGACCGGGCTGGTGCCCTGGATGTTCGAGTTGTCGTAACACTCGATGCGCCGCGGGTAGGTGGGCAGGTCAAGCTCCTCCTGCAGCTGGGTCAGGGCCTGGTCGCGCTTGTCGGAGTCGGCGAGCCAGCGTACGCGCAGCATATCCAGCGACTCGCGCGCGTTCTCCGCCGCCGACTCGACCATGCGCCGCCGGACGCCACGCTGGACGACCGCGATGTTCACCTTCGAACCGCGCTTCTGCGTCAACCACTCGGCGATCAGCGACGCCTCCGGGACGGCGTAGGCCACGACGACGTGCTTCGGGACGTAGACGGCGGACTCGTAGAACTGCTTGAGGAAGGCGCCCAGGATGTCGCCGTCCGTCTCGTCCTGGACGCCGTCGAGGGTGAAGAAGTCGCGGCCCACCATCTGGGTGCCGCGGATGAAGAAGACCTGGACGCAGGCCTCGTTGGTGCCTTCGACGTGGGCGAGGCCGAAGACGTCCTCGTCGGTAGGGCGAATGCGCTCGACGAACTGCTTCTCAGCGACGCTCTCGACCGCCTTGAGCTGGTCGCGGAACAGCGCTGCGCTCTCGAACTGCAGTTGGTCAG
>CAZNHI010000075.1:0-8688 GCA_964572535.1 uncultured Dehalococcoidia bacterium | reverse complement strand
GCCTCGCGGGCTTCGAGAACCACGGCGGCCGTACCTACCTGGGATCAGGCGTCGAACCGCTGGCCAAGGTGGTCCGCGGCTACGGCAACGACGGCGCCAGCGGCTACGAGGGGGCGCGCTACAAGAACGCCTTCGGTAGTTACTTGCACGGCCCCATCCTGCCCAAGAATCCCGCCTTCGCGGACAGGCTGATTTCGCTCGCGCTGGAGCGGCGCTATGGCGATGGGACACTGCCGCCGCTGGACGACACGCTGGAGCAGCTGGCTCACGCCGCTGCGCTGCGGGCCCGCTAGCATTTGCCCGCAGTCTCCACCCGCCCGTATTCTGGGATCGTCCACCTCGGACCCTGGAGGCCCCTCCTGCGCCTGACGGCGACGACTCTGACTCTCTTGACGCTGGCAGTCCTAGCGGTCGCCTGTAGCAGCGGAAGCGGTGCGCCCGGCGCGGGCGTCTCAGTCAGCCCAGTCACCCGCACGCCCGGCACAGACGCCACCAACGTGCCTACCGCCACCTCCGGCGCCACCGCCGAACCAACTTCGACGGGCAACGGCAGCGCGCTCAAGGGCTTCATCTACCCGATCGCGGGCGCCTGCCTGCCCAAGGGCGACCAGCTGATGCCCAACGCACCGCGCACGTATCGGCAGGGCACCCACGAGGGCGTCGATTTCTACGGCGTCGACAACTGCACGCAAATTGGGCTCGGCACGCCGGTGCACGCCGCCAAGGCCGGGCGCGTCATCCGCGTCGACACGGCCTATGAGAACCCGACGCCACTACAAATGAGCGCCCTGCTGGCGAACCCGACCTCCGACGCATCGTTCGACGCCTTCCGAGGCCGCCAGGTCTGGGTCGACCACGGCGGCGGCATCGTAACGCGCTACTGTCACCTCAGCGGCGTCGCACAGGGGCTCGCAGTGGGCCAGGACGTAAGCCAGGGCGACGTCATCGCCTACGTGGGCGAGTCGGGCACGCCGGAGTCGGTCAACAACCCTGGCAACCAATACCATCTACACTTCGAGTTGCGGGTCGGCAACAGCTACCTCGGCGCCGGCGAATCGGCGCTTACTTTGCGCCAGCTGTACACCACCTTGTTCGAGCCTTAGCTATGAACGAAGACGAGACGCCAGAGCTGGAATCGAGACCGCAGAGCCGGCGCGAATGGTCGGGCTGGCTGCGCAGCATCGTCCTGCCCATCGGCTTCGTCGTCGCGCTTATCGGGGTGCTGCTCTACATCCAGTCCGGCGGCGGTAGTAGCGAGGACGACGGCTTCGGCACGGTCGCGCTGCCGGAGGCCTTGAACGCGACCGCGCAGGCCCCTAACGCGCGTGACGGGCGCGCCGCCCCTGACTTCCTGCTGCGACAGCTCGACGGCGAACCTGTACGCCTTAGCGACCTGCAGGGCCAGCCGCTGATCGTCAACTTCTGGGCCACCTGGTGCGGAACCTGCCGCGCCGAGACGCCGGACTTGATCAAGCTGTACGAGACCTACAAGGACAAAGGCCTACTGCTGCTCGGCGTCAACCTGCGCGAGAACGAAGGCGCCGTCGCCGGCTTCGTCGCAGACTTCGGCATCAGCTACCCCATCCTCTTCGATCGCGACGGCGACGTCGCCGGCGCCTGGCGCATCGGCGGCCCCAACCGTGGCGTACCCTCGACCTACTTCATCGATCGCGAAGGGGTGGTGCGCAAGGTGGTGTTCGGCACCGTCACCAAGAAGCTGGCGGACGAAGGCCTGGCGCTGATCCTGGCAGAGGGCAGCTAGATGGCGGAGGCGTCGTTCGGCCGCCCCACCCGCCTACGCTGGTCAGACGTCGACCCGTTTCGCCTCCTCTGGCGCGGCCTGGTCTCGGTCCGCTTCGCGCTCGGGCTGATCGGCTTCCTGGCGCTGGCATCCTTCGCCGGAGTGCTGATCCCGCAGCTGCCAGTCGAGATGCGCGGCAACCCGGCCGCCGAGGCCGCCTGGCTCGAGTTCCAGCGCGGCAGGTTCGGCTTCCTCACGGACCCCCTGGACCTGCTGGGATTATTTCAGGTGTTCCGTTCGCTCTGGTTTATCTCCGGACTGGCGCTCCTCGTGGCCAGCGTCTGCGTCTGCACCGCCAACCGCTTGCCGCCGATCTGGCGCAACGTGTTCAGCCCCCAGACACGCGTCCCGGACGAATACCTGACCCATGGCGAGGCTTCGATCTCCGTCGCCGCTCAACAGGCCGGGTCATTCGCGCACGAACTCTCCCGTCGCCGCTACCGGGTCACCACGGCCGTCGAAGGCGACACCACCTACGTTTTCGCGGACCGCTACCCCTGGGCGCAGTTCGCGACCTTCGTCAGCCACCTGGCGTTGATCCTCTTCCTGGCTGGCGGCTTCATCACCGTACTTACAGCGCGCGAGCAGCAGGTGTTCATCGCTGAGGGCGAGCCGGCCTACCCCGTCTTCGCCATCGACGACCGCGACCACATGCAGGTCTACGTCGAGGACGCCGTCGGCCGCTTCGACGAGACCGGCTTCCCCCTCGACTACCGCACCAGCCTCGTCGTCTACCGCGACGGGCAGGAAGTCGCCCGCGGAGTCAGCACGGTCAGCGACCCGTTGCGCTACGGCGGCTACACCTTCCACCAGTCCGCCTACTTCCCAGACGGCGCCCAGTTCAGCGTCCGCGACCTGACCACGGGCCACGTGGTCTACGACGAGGTCTTCGCCCTCACGGCGGGCGCCGCGACACCCCAGGTCGTCGTCCGCGACGCCTCCGGGGCCATCATCCTGGAAGACGACATCATCCCGACCGATTTCATCGCGGACGCCGCGGGCACCAGCGTGACGTTGCCCGGAGGGCGCGAGTTCTGGATCGGCGCGCGCCCGGGAGGCGAAGACGCGCCCTGGCAGCTCATCGTCTTCGAGACCAGCCAGACTCAGGGCGCGCGCGAGATCCTGGGTCCCGGTCAGACCGTCGATCTAGGAGGCCTCACGTTGACTTTCGCGGGCATCGGCGAGGTGCCATCGCTGGTCGTCAAAGGCATCCCCGGCCTCGAGGGCGAAGGTGTTGCAGAGCTATCCCAGGGGCCGTCCGGTGACCTGCTGACCGTTGGCCCGATAGCGGGCCGGGCGCTGGCGCTTTCGCCCGGCGAGCCCGTGGTCATCGGCGACTACGAATACACCTTCGGCGGCCGCCGCGAGTTCTCCGGCATCACCGTGCGCCGTGATCCAGGCTCCGTCTTCATCTGGATCGCGACGGGCGTTTTCCTGCTCGGCCTGGCGCTGACCTTCTACACGCCCAGACGCAGGCTCTGGGGTAAGATAGCTTCGGGCCAAGCGGCATTTCGCGGGCTCGGCGGGCGTCAGCTAGCCATCGAACGGGAGATCAGGGAGGTAGCGGCGCAGGCGTCCGCGGCGGAATGATCGAGCTCCTCAGCATCAACATCGGCATCGACCCCAACATCGTCGAGATCCCGATCTTTGGCGGCCTGCTCATCACCTGGCACGGCTTCTTCACCGCCGTCGCCATCGTCGCCGGCGTCTGGCTGGCGGTGGGTGTGGCTTCGAGCAACCGCATAAACATCGACCCTGACACCGCCTACACGATCGGCATGGTCGTCGTCGCGAGCGGCCTGGTCGGGGCCCGCGCCCTCTACGTGATCGAGAACTACGGCGACAATAGCTCGATCGACAGCGTCGTCGATATCTTCCGCATTACAGAGGGTGGCATCTCGATCTACGGCGCGATCATCGGCGGCGCCGTCGGTGGTTGGGCCTACGGTCTGCGCAAGAGGCTGCGCTGCGCTGCCGGCGCCGATGCTGCGGTGTTTGGCATGATGCTCGGTCTCGCCATCGGCCGCATCGGCGACCTGATCAACGGCGAGCACTTCGCCAAAGCCAGCGACCTGCCCTGGGCCGTCACCTACAGCCACCCCAACAGCACCGCTTTCTTCCGCGAGGCGATGCACCCAGCCACCACCTACGAACTGGTTGGAGACCTCGTAATCCTGGCGGTTCTCGCGTACGTATGGCGCCTCGCGCCCAAGAGCGGCGTGATCTTCTTCGCCGCCTTCCTCATGTACGCCGTGATGCGCTTCTTCGTCAGCTTCCTGCGCCTCGATAGCGAAGAGCCGCTGCTCGGCCTCTCGGTGCCGCAGCTCGTCTCCCTCGCCACGATCATCGCCGGTGTACCGCTGCTGATCTACTTCCTGCGACGCGAAGAGCCTGAGTTCGAGCACGTAACGCCCGCGGAGAGACAGCGACGCTCCCTCTCGCGCGCAGAGCGGCGCAGACGGCTGCGCGGCGCCTGACGTGGACCAGCCACGCCTACGCCTGCTGCGGCGTCCCGAGTGCGGCCTCTGCGAGGATATGGCGCACGACCTTCAGCGCTTGCGCGTCGCCTTCGACGACATCGACATCGAGCAGGACGAGGCGCTCGAGCAGGCCTACGGCGAATCGATACCCGTCCTCATGCAGGGCAGCCGCGAGATCGCAAGGGCGCCGCAAACTGAGCGCACGCTGCGGCAGGCGCTGAATCGCGCGGGCTTGCTCCCCGCGCTACCCTAGACTCATGGACGAGACGTTTAGGGTCCGCGTCGAAGGCCTGCGCTTCGACGCGGCACACTTCGAGACCTTTGGTGATAACTGCGAGCCTCTGCACGGGCATAGCTACGAAGTCGCCGCGGAGGTCGAAGGTGAGCTCAACCCGGACTCACTGGTCGTGGACTTCGGCAAGATCAAGTCAATCGTCAGGGAGCTCTGCAAGCAGCTGGACCATCGCTTCCTCCTTCAGCAGGACAGCCGCCGCCTGCAGATCGAGTCGCAAGACACGTCCTGGAAGATACGCACGCCCGACGGCGCCGGCTACGTCCTGCCTAAGCAAGACGTCGTTGCTCTGCCCCTCGATAACAGTTCCGCAGAGCGGTTGAGCGAGTGGTTTGCGGCGCGTCTCTGGCAGGCGCTGGCAGAGAAAGGCGCCACCAACCTAAGCTGTGTAACCATAGATGTGTACGAGGGCCCGGGACAACGTGCATCGTACAGGATGGAGCGCTTGCTGCCAGGGTAGCGGTCGATAATAATTCACAGGTTGCATGCAGCCTGCACCCCGATGAAAAACGAATGATCAACGTGTTCAATCGAAGCGATAAGGGCAAAGAAGCGCCGCTCTCTTTCAAGTCGGTTCTCGTGCCGGTCAACGGCAGCGAAGCCAGCATGATGGCGGTTGAGTTCGCTTGCTCCGTGGCGAGACGTGCCCGCGGCAAGGTCCACGTCGTGCACGTAATTGAAGTGCGCCGCGCCCTACCCCTGGACGCCGACCTCACTGTTGAGGCACAGCGGGGTGAAGAAATCCTCACCCAGGCTGAAATGGCCGCCCGCCGCCAGGACTTCGAGATCGAAGGCGAGTTGCTGCAGGCCCGCGACGCCGGCCACGCCATCGTCGACGAGGCGATAGAACGCGCAGCGGACGCCATCGTCATCGGCGTGCCTTACAGGCGCCCCTTCGGCGAGTTCGAGCTGAGCCGCGTCCCGGCTCAGGTGCTCAAGACGGCCCCCTGCGAGGTCGTCTTGCTGCGGATGCCGGCAGGGTAGCCGTGTTTGTCCTGATCATGGGCTGCGGTCGCCTGGGAGCTGAGCTGGCAACGATGCTGGAAGCCGATGGCCACGAGATCGCCATCATGGACGTCGACAAGCTGGCCTTCGACCACCTGCCGCCTGACTTCAAGGGCCTCAAGGTGTTCGGCGACGGCACCGACCAGGACACCCTACGCCGCGCTGGCGCCGAGCGCGCCGACGCCTTCGTCGCGGCTACCCGCGGCGATAACCGCAACGCCCTGGCGGCACAGATTGCCCAGCGTGTCTTCCAGATCCGCCGCGTCGGCAGCGTGATCTTTGACCCGATTCGAGAAGAGGTATATCGCGGCCTCGGCCTGCGCACGATTAACCCGACCAAGCTGGAAGCACAGCTCCTACGCGAATCGATCGAGCGGGAGGACTCGTAGATGTTCATCGTCGTTGCCGGGGCGGGCAAGGTGGGTTACCACCTGGCGCGCGCGCTGATCGCCGATCACGAGGTGCTGATCATCGAACTCGACCCTGAGCGCGTCGAGTTCGTCGGCGGCGAGCTGGGCACCGACGTGATCATGCAGGGAGACGCCTGCGACGCGGCGACTATGGAGCGCGCCGGTATGGAGCGCGCGGACCTCGTTGTTGCCGCCACCGGTGAAGACGACGACAACCTGACCTTCTGCCAGATCGCCAGGGCACGCTTCGACGTGCCGCGCACGGTGGCGAGAATTAACAACCCCCAGAATGAATCGTTGTTCCGCCAGCTGGGCATCGATAGCACGGTTTCTGCCACCAACCTGATCCTGGGCCACATCGAGCAGGAGCTGCCTTGGCGGGGCCTGATCCCGCTCATGACCCTCACTGGCCTCAACCTCGAAATCGCTGAGGTCAGAGTGCCGCATGAAGCCCGGATCGTGGGGAAGCAGGTCAAGCAGCTGCTACTGCCGCAGGGTTCGCTGCTTTGCCTCGTAATCTCAGACGGCACGCCACACCTGCCGGCGCCTGACATGACGATTCATGCCGATGACATCCTTGTCGCCGTCACCAACATAGAGGCGGAAGAGTCGCTGCGCCGCGCCCTGACCGAATCAGACACCGCCCCCTGATGAGCGAACAGGTTGGCTATCTTGGGCCGCCGGGGACGTTCGGTGAACAGGCCACGCTCCTCTACCAGCGGCGAACCAACCTCCAGGCGGAGCTAAAGCCTCTCGCGACCCACGTGGAGGTCGTCCGCGCCGTCGAGACGGGCGTTCTCGACCTCGGCGTCGTACCGGTCGAGAACGCGCTCGATGGTGCCGTGACCGAGACCCTCGACGCCCTCCTCGCCGCGCCCAACGTCTGGCTCTGCGCCGAGATGACCCTGCCCATCGAGCACCATCTCGTTGGAGCGCCGGGTACCGCGCTCGCGGCTGTCACCATCGTTAAGTCCCATCCTCAGGCGCTGGCGCAGTGCCGCGGCTACCTGGAGCGCGCGCTGCCTCACGCCCGCCTCGATGCCGCCCTGTCGACGGCTGCCGCTGTCGAAGAAGCCTCTCGCACTCCAGGCGTCGCGGGCATCGGCACGCGGCGGGCGGCCGAGCTGCACGGCGGCGTCATTCTCGCGGAGGCCATTCAGGACGAAGGGCAGAACGAAACTCGATTCGTAGTCTTGGCACGCCACGATGCCCCTCCCAGCGGCGACGACAAGACCTCGATCGCTTTCGCTGTCGACCACGACCGCCCCGGGACGCTGATCGCCGCGCTGCGCGAGCTTTCCGACCGCGGCCTCAACATGACGTACATCCAGCTGCGTCCTTCGCGTCGCGGCGTTGGCATCTACGTCTTTCTCATCGATATCCTGGGCCACAAAACGGAGCCGGCGGTGGCGGAAGCGCTCTCAGCGCTGAAGCAGCGGACCAACTTCCTACGCATTCTCGGCTCTTACCCGCGTTACGCCGGCGCTTGACCCCTTCCCTCCACCCTCCGGTATGTCGATGCTACAATCGAAGAGCATGACTTTCCCCCGTGATGACTTGCCCGCGGCAGACCAGCCGCAAGGACCGGCCGACCCAGGTTCTCAGACACAGCCGGACACCTTTGCTCCGTCCGGGCGCCCCGCTACGCCAGAGAACGTCAGCGAAGCCGACCTCTTCGCTCGCGAATCCGAGGGCGTGACCTCCGGCTTCGAAGGCGCTGAGGTCGCGACGGCAGCGGCGTGGCCGGCGGCCTCGCATTACGGCGAAAGCGGCGGTGCGGAGGCCTTCGTAGACTCGTTGCCGCCTGAGTACGGGATTCCCGTAGCCGGGGCCGGGGCAGCGCCTACCAGCGGTGCGACGCGGCGCAGATTCAAGCGCGTCGCCTGGGAGCTGACCCAGACGCTGGTGCTCGCGGTGCTGATCTTCCTGCTCGTACGGGCCGTGGCGCAGAACTTTCGCGTCGAAGGGCCCAGCATGGAGCCCGGCCTGCACAATGGCCAGTATCTGCTGGTGAACAAAGCCGTCTACTTCAAACTCAACCTGGGCACGCTCTCCAAGTACATCCCGTTCATCGACGCCGAGAACGGCGAGGAGACGTTTCTCTTCCACGGTCCCCAGCGCGGCGATGTCATCGTCTTCCGCTACCCCAAGGATCCGGACCGTGATTTCATCAAACGCGTCATCGGCGTCCCCGGCGATACCATCCACATCGATCAGACGGGCACGGTGTTCGTCAACGGCGAGGCTGTCGAAGAGAAATACATCTCAGATGCCTCTCCTCGCCCTCTGGAAGAGCAGGTCGTGCCGCCAGAGAGCTACTTCGTCCTGGGAGACAATCGGCCCAACAGCTCGGACTCCCGCAATTGGGGCTTCGTGCCTGAGGAGAACATCATCGGCAAGGCGATGCTCTCCTACTGGCCCCTGAGCGAGCTGGGCGGAGCAGGCAACCACAGCCTCGACCTTGGCGTGATCAAGCTGCCGTTGCCATAACCTTTGAGCCAGCCCTCCCTTCGTCTTAGAATTCCTCGGATTACGGTGTTAAGGCGTGCTGCCTCGATAACAGAGGAGCTTCACTTTGCCTGACGTTGACGCGCTGCTCCGCTCCACGGGCGCCATCCTGGAAGGTCATTTCAAGCTGGCCTCCGGCCGCCACTCCAGCGTCTACATCGAGAAGTTCCGCATCATGGAGGACCCGGCGGC
>CAZNHI010000074.1:0-8723 GCA_964572535.1 uncultured Dehalococcoidia bacterium | reverse complement strand
TGACGCCGACGGGCGCGGCGCTGCTGACCACGCTAGGCCGCTTCCAGCGCCCCGCGATGCGTATCGACAAGGTTGGTTACGGCGCCGGGGGCCGCGACCCCGCGGACCGGCCGAATATCCTGCGCGTCTGGCTGGGTGAGACGGAGCCGGCGGGCAAACGCCTGCGCCTGATCGAGACCAACATCGACGACATGACGGCCGAGCTGCTGGCCTACACGCAGGAGTCGTTGATGAGCGCGGGCGCCGCGGACGTCTGGTTCACGCCGATCCAGATGAAGAAGAGCCGTCCCGCCGTGATGCTCTCCGTGCTCTGCCAGGAGGCACTGGAGTCGCAGATGGTGACGCTTCTGCTGCGCGAAACTACAACCCTGGGCGTGCGCGTGCGTGACGTCAGCCGCTACGAGGCCGAGCGTGACGTGTTCGAGTTCGAGTCCAGCCTGGGACCGGCGGCGGTCAAGGTGAAGCGCCTGCCCGGCGAAGCGCCGCGCGTGGCTCCGGAGTACGAAGTCTGCCGGCGCATCGCGCAGGAAAGGTCGCTGCCGCTGGCGGAGGTGTACCGCATCGTAGCGTCAGAGGCGGAGCAGCAGCTGCGCCGCTAACGTCAACGTCATGTTGACGCGGCAACGGGGGCCTGCCTACGATCAAAGAGGCCCTATGAAATCAGAACGCCCCAGCGAGACCGTCGAAGACTACCTGCAGCTGATCTACACCATGCGCCGAGAAGGCGCGCCGGTGATCGCAGCGCGGGTCAAGGAACGCAAGGGCGTCTCCGCGCCTACCGCCTGGGCGACCCTGAAGCGCATGGAGCGCGACGGCCTGGTCACCCTAGCGCTGGACCACCACATCGAGCTCAGCGCGCAGGGCCAGGAGATGGCGGAATCGATTATCCGGCGACACATGCTGGCCGAACGCCTGCTAACCGACATCCTCAAGCTCAACTGGGCGGACGTACACGATGAGGCGCACCACGTCGAGCACGCGATCTCGCCGCTGATCGAAAAGCAGATACTGGCGCTGCTGGACAACCCGGAGACCTGCCCTCACGGCAACCCGATCCCGGGCTTGGCCCCGGACGGGCCTTCGACCGCGTTTCCCCTGCGCGACGCCGTGGAAGGCGCCGCGCTGGTGGTGAATAACATCGCAGAGCACGCCGAAGACGACGCGGCGCTGATGCACTACCTGGAGCGCAACCACCTGATTCCCAACACGCGCCTCACCGTCCACGAAGTCGCGCTGTCCAACGCCACGATAACGGTTTCGCTGGTCGACTACGGCGGGCAAAAGGTCAGCGTGGGCCTGCCGACGGCCGACCTGATTCTCGTCCGGCCCGAGTAGTCACGTGGCGACCTTCACCATCGAGGCGCCGTTTGGCGTGCTGTTCGCCGAGGTCACGTCGCAGGGCGTGCGGCGCCTCGACTTCCTGGGAGCCCTGCGCGAACCACCGCTCAAGCGCGCCGAGGACCGGTCGCAAGAAGTCAGCGACGAACCGATGTCGCCGGCCGAACGCACGATAGCGAAGAAACTCGAAACCCAGCTGGCCGGGTACTTCGAAGGCAGCAGACTCGAGTTTGACGTACCGATCGACCTCGGCGGCGGCAGCGAGTTCCGGCGCCGCGTCTGGCAGACCGTAGCGGCGATTCCGTACGGCCGGACGCTGAGTTACGCGGAGGTCGCGGCGGCGGCGGGCAACCCGAACGCCTACCGGGCGGCGGGTAGTGCCTGCGGCGCCAACCCGATCGTCATCCTGATCCCGTGTCACCGCGTCGTTGGGTCCGACAAGCGGCTGCACGGGTTCGGCGGCGGCCTGGACACGAAGGCCTGGCTGCTGCAGCACGAAGGCCGGGCCATCGGCCGGCAGCGGCAGCTCCTGGCGGTTTAGATGGGTTCCGAGGCCGTCTCCCGGGTCAGCTACAAAGGCCAGGTCTCAGAGGGCGAGGCGCTGCTCGAAACAGCGGAGATCACCTTTCGCGGCGGCGACCTCCGCCTCAATATCCCCTTCAGCCAGATAGCGTCGCTCCACGCGGCTAACGGCGAGCTGCACGTTGGCTACGACGGCGGCATCGCCGTGTTCGAGTTGGGGCGCAATGCGGAGAGGTGGGCGGAGAAGATCCGGAACCCTCGTGGCCTTATCGACAAGCTTGGCGTGAAATCCGGCATGAAGGTCGCGGTCTTGGGCGTCGAGGACGGTGCGTTCAGGGCACAACTCAAGGACCGTGTCGGAGAACTTGTCTTCAGTGAGCCGGTGTCAGACGCTGATTTCGTGTTCTATGAGGCGGACCGCGTCGAAGACTTGCGCCGTCTGAAGACGCTACGAAGCGCGATCAAGCCCGCGGGCGGAGTCTGGGTCGTGTCGCCGAAGGGCAAGACGGCGCAGATCAAGGACACGGACGTGATGGTGGCGGCGCGCGAAGCCGGGCTGATAGACAACAAGGTCGTGGGGTTCTCGCCGACGCACACGGCGCTGAAGCTGGTGATCCCCAAGGCTGACCGCTAGCTAATCAGTTCAGCGAACTTCTTGTAGAGCTTCGTCATCTTGGGATCGATCACGATGGCGCAGTACGGGTACGTCTTGTTGTCCTCGTAGAAGTTGTGGTGGTAGTCCTCCGCTACGTAGAACTCGCTCACCGGCGCCACTTCCGTAACAACAGGGTCGCTGTATGTACCCGATGCGTTGACGGCCGCTATCGCCTGCTCCAGGGCCTGCTTCTGAGGCTCGTCGTGGTAGTAGACGGCGCTGCGGTACTGGGTGCCTACGTCGGCGTCCTGGCGATTGAGCGTCGTGGGGTCGTGCAGCTGGAAGAAGACGTCCAGCAGCGTTTCATAGGAGATGACCCCGGGGTCAAAGTGGATCTGGATTGCCTCGGCGTGGCCGGTCATGCCCGAGCAGATGTCGTTGTAGGTGGGGTTGGGAACGTGGCCGCCGATGTAGCCCGGGACCACCTTGTCGACACCACGGAGCTTCTGAAACACCGCCTCGGTGCACCAGAAGCAACCGCCCGCGAAGGTTGCAAGCGCTTCCGTCATTGAGAGCGCAGATCGTGAATGATGCCGACGAGTACGAGCGAGAGCAGGACGACGGCCAAGAAGTAGCAGAGCAAAGCCCTGAGGACAGCCGCCTCGGAGATGAACTCGCCATCGTGCGCCAGAGAGCGGCTGAGCTTGTTGGTGATGAACAGCCCGGCGAGGAACGCGAGCCCAAAGCAGAGGACGTAGACGATGTCCGAGTTCCAGGCTGCCATTATGAGGGTCGTGGCGGCGAGGCCGCCGCTGAAGGCTGCGAAGGCAACCACCGGCGCGCCGAGCAGGCTCGCCAGGCTGCGCGTGAACCTCGTGGACGGCTTTGCGTGTGCCTGCACGTCCTGAGTATAACGCCGGGATCAATCGCTCAGGGCCACATACCGAGCTGCTTGAGGCTGGTAAAGCGCCTGTCACCGATCACGACGTGGTCCAGCAGCTCGATCTGCAGCAGCTGGCCTGCCTGCACCAGCGTCTTCGTCAGGGCGACGTCGTCGGGTGACGGCGCCGGGTCTCCCGAGGGGTGGTTGTGCACCACGATGATCGAGGGGGCGTTCTGGCGAATGGCCTCTCGAAACACCTCCGCGGTTCGGACCAGAGATGAGCTGACGTTGCCTTTGTAGACCTCGGTGATCGCCATCAGTTGGTTGCGTGTGTTGAGCAGCAGCACGCGCAGGTGTTCCTGATCGAGCAGCGCCAGCTCCGCGCCGAGCAGGTTGTTCACGTCCGCCGGCGAGCGCACGTAGGGCCGTTCTTCGGGCTGCAAAGCGTTGAGACGCACCGCCAGCTGAAACGTCGCCAGCACCTCGGCCGCCTTGGCTTCGCCGAGGCCCTTTTCGCGTACCAGGTCAGCGAAGGAGAGGCGCGCCAGCCCGCCGAGACCGCCGTGCCGTGCCAGCAACGAGCTAGCGAGGCTCAGGACGCTTTGCTGCGCCGAACCGCTGCGCAGCACGATCGCCAGCAGCTCGGCGTTAGACAACGCTCCGGCTCCGAGATCGCGCAGACGCTCCCGCGGCCGCTCAGAGGCGGGGAGCTCGCGGATGCGAGTGTTGTATTCGTTGCTAGAAGGTTGCTCCGTGGGTTGCAGGGATGAACCCCTTCTCCGATTCGTCGTAGCGTTCAAGGCGTTCGACAGTGGCGGAGTGGGGGAAACAGGTGACTCGCACCTCGTCCTGCTCGAGCAGCATGGCGAACTCGACGCGAGAGACGCTGAAGATCTTGCCGACCAAGGCGCGCTCCTCGGCCTTGCGGCAGCTTAGCTTGTACAGGCCAGCCATGCTCATACCTCTGACCTTGTACTTCACCTGCTCGCCTAGCTTGACCATGTCCTGTGCGCTCTTGGTGATCACGTCGGCATCGAGTTCTTTGCGCCGTACAAAACCCTCGGAGCCGGAATGCATGCGCACGTAGGCCCCGTGATCCTCCACGCGGCTGACGCTGCCGGTGTGCACCCTGCTATCGACCATGATGTAGTAGGACGGCATGAAGAAGAAGAAAAGGTTGCCTTTGTGCCACTTACGGACCACCTCTCCCTGGAAGTCCATGGGAGGAGCTTTGAGGTCCTTGAGGTACTGCCAGCCCTGGTAGGCGGTAAGCGCGCCGACCAGCCCGAAGATGCTGAGCATGAACAGGAAGCCGGTGTTGCCGATCAAGATGTTGTACACCGCCACAGCGCTGATCGTGAGGCTGACGACGGCGATCGGTGTGTAGACCAGGGCCATCTTGAGGACGCGTCCGCGGTTTTCCACCGGCGGCGGCTCACCGTAGTTGGTGTAAGGAGCTGTCATTGCGGGATCTTCAGGGTCTGACCCGCGCTGATGTTGCCGGCGTCGCTGAGACTGTTGAGTGCAACGATCTCGTCCACACAATCAGGTACGCTCATGGAGGCCGGTTTGACTCTTTGGCAGATCGAACTCAGGTTGTCGTTCGCCACCACCGTGTAGGTTCCTGTGCTCCCGGAGCTGGTTGGCGTGGATGTACCGCCAGGAGCGCGTGTGGGATTGGCGCCAGGAGTGCCGTTGGCGGTCTGGGTGCCGCCTGGCGGTGGCGTCGTCTGTACCTGAACCTGAGATGTGGGCGTGATGATCGTGCCGGCTTGCGGAGCGTTGCCCTCGCCACCCGGAGGCTGGATCAGCAGCCAGACGGCCAGCGCGGTGCCCACGAGCAGCGCCAGCAGCGATCCGCGATACAGGGTGAAGGAGGGCAGGCCGCTCGCCGGGTTGAGGCAAGCGTCGCAGACGTCCTCACCGTGGTCGTCGCAGTAAGGCCGGCCACATCGGGGACATTGCTGCGTCGGTTCCTGCTCGCAGGCGAAGCAGGTTAAGAAATCAGGCACAAACAAAGCTTAGGGCAGATAAGCGGCCCCGAGCAACGCCGGAGGCTCGCCTGCCTGCCCGTAATCGCACATTGCGATACAGCTGTTATTTGACCTCGACGGTCGCTCCGGCATCTGCCAGCTTGGCGCGCACTGTTTCGGCCTCTGCCTTGTCGACGCCTTCTTTGACGTTCGTGGGCGCGGCTTCGACCAGGTCCTTGGCTTCCTTGAGACCCAGCGTCGTGACCTCGCGCACGGCCTTGATCACGTTGATCTTGTTGGCGCCGAAGTCCTTGAGGACCACCGTGAACTCGGTCTGCTCGTCTTCGGCAACGGCCGGGGCGCCGCCTGCGGGCCCGCCAACGGCAGCGGCCGCCATCGGAGCCATCGCTGTTACGCCGAACTCTTCCTTGATCGCGTCGTTTAGTTCCTTGAGCTCAAGGATGGTCATGCCCTTGATCGCCTCGAGGATGTCCTGTGTCTTGGTTGCCATCTTTTGTTCTCCTGTTTTCTCTCTGGTTGGACTAAGCCGCGCCTTCAACCTGGCTGGCGCGGGCATCGAGCAGGCCACTGAACTCCTGAATCGTGGCCTGCAGCAGGTAAACGAGGTTGGTAATCGGTGACTGGAGCATGCCTACGAACTCCGCGATCATGACCTCTTTGGGCGGCAGCGCAGCCAGCTCCGAGAGGCGGCTGGCCGGGATGATCACGCCTTCGAGGAAGGCTATGCGCGCCGCGAAGGTGTTGCGGGCGGTCCGCTGATATTCGACGATGGTCTTGATCGGTGCTAGCGGGTCGTCGAAACCAAAGATCAGCGCCGTGGGCCCATCCACCAACTCACCGGCCGCTGGCAGGCCTGCGGCTTCGGCCGCGCGCAGGAACAGGGTGTTCTTGACGACGTGCATCTCGACGCCGGACTCTCTGAGCTGGCGTCGCAGCGCGGTGACCTCGCCCACCCGCAGCCCGCGGTAGTCGGCGCCAATGACGACCTTGCTGCGTGACAGCGTCTCGGTGAGCTCTTCGACTTCCTTGATCTTCTTCTCAGTAGGCACAGGCGATTGCTCCGGTTCCTCGTAGCTGCACACCCTCAGGTCTGCAAGTGCGGGGTGTTGAGACCCGCAACTACGTCTGTTACAAACAAAAACGCCCTCGCCAGAGAGACAAGGGCGCGCACAGACAAATGTCCAGTACGGTTCGCTCTGCCTCGGCGGGCCTCCCGATGGTTCGGGACCTTAGGTCTCAGACACCCGCTGTCTCTGGCGCAAAACGCTTCGAGAAAACCCGAAGCGCTTCCGTAGTGTAGGACCTGGCCGGCGCCGGAGCAAGCAAGGCGCCGCCAGGCAGTTAGCTGTCCTGACAGGCGGCTCCTGTGACGGAGCCTTGGGGGTGACCCCCGGCTTTGGACGCTGGTATGATCGCGCCCCATCCGGCTTGAGAGTCTTGAGGAGGTCACCATGGTCCAGACAGCTGCCGACGTTGAACGGGAGGTCCGCGAGGCGGACGCGGGGCGCGTCAAAGCCCTGCTCGATAACGATTTCGGCGCGCTGGAGGCGCTGCTGGGGGACGACCTCACCTACGTGCACTCCAACGGCATGCTGGACACGAAGGAGTCCTACATCAACGGCCTGCGCTCCGGCGCCTCGCGCTACCTGACGATGGACATGTCAGACGTGGCAGTGCGAGCCTTCGGAGACACGGCATTGATCACGGCCAAGTTCAACGCCAGGGTGCAGCTGCGCGATCGGGAGGTTAATCCAACGCCGCGCGTGCTGATTGTCTACGGCAAACGCGATGGCCGTTGGCAGATGGTCGCCTGGCAGAGCACGCAGATCGCGAGCCCAGCGTAGAAATACGTAGGGGCCCGGCATCCGGGCCCCTACGTTCTTCTTCGGTTCGCGGCGTTAGCTGCTGGTCAGCGCCAGCGTCGGCGCCAGCTCCAGCTTGATCCCAGGCCCCATCGTGGTGGCCAGGGAGGCGCCGCGGATGTATTGGCCCTTGGCGCCGGAGGGCTTCGCCTTGACGATGGCGTCGACGATCGTCGCCATGTTCTCCAGGAGCTGGTCCTCTTCGAAGCTGACCTTGCCGATCGGCACGTGGATTAGCGCTGTGCGGTCGAGACGGAACTCGACGCGGCCCTGGCGTGCGTCCGAGACCGCCTTCGGCAGGTTCTCGGGGTCGACCACGGTGCCGGTGCGAGGGTTGGGCATGAGGCCGCGGGGGCCGAGTATGCGTCCCAGTCGGCTGACCTTGCTCATCATCTCGCGCGAGGCGAGCGCCACATCGAAGTCGGTCCAGCCTTCTTCGATGCGCTTGATCAGGTCGTCGCTGCCGACGAAATCTGCGCCCGCCTGCTCGGCCGTGCGCGCCCCTTCGCCCTCAGCAAAGACCAGCACACGCACGGTCTTGCCGAGACCGTGAGGCAGCAGCGCCGTGCCACGAATTTGCTGGTCGGCGTGACGCGGGTCGAGGCCGGTGCGCAGGTGCAGCTCAACCGTCTCGTCGAACTTTGCCGGGTGTGTCTGCTTGGCCAGGGCGATGGCCTCATTCGGCGGGTAGGCCTTGTCCTTCTCGATCTGCTTGACAGCTTCCTGGTATTTCTTGCCGCGCTGCATTAGTTCCTCACCTCAATGCCCATGCTGCGGGCGCTGCCTTCGATCATGCGTTCCGCCGATTCGATGTCGGCGGCGTTGAGATCGCGCATCTTCGCCGTCGCAATCTCCCGCAGCTGCTGCCTGCTGATTGTGCCGACCTTCTCGCGTACCTGGGTACGGCTGCCCTTATCGACGCCGGCGGCCTTGCGCAGCATGTCGGACGCGGGCGGCGTCTTGAGCATGAAAGTAAAGGAGCGGTCCTCGAAGATCGTGACCTCCGCCGGGACGATCTGCCCAGCCTGAGACGCGGTCTTCTCGTTGTATTCCTTGCAGAACTGCATGATGTTGATCGCGTGCTGACCCAGCGCCGGGCCGACAGGGGGCGCGGGTGTCGCCTTGCCCGCCTCCAGCTGGATGCGCACTACGGCTCTGACTTTCTTGGCCATTTTGGGATGCCTCCGCGGTCCTAACGCCCCGGCTCTGGCCGTGGGCTCCCGCTTGCTACGCGGCGTTGCGCCGCTGTTCTGTGACTAGAGCTTCTCCACCTGCAGGAAGTCTAGCTCGACAGGTGTTTCGCGGCCGAAGAAGGAGACCATGACTTTGACCTTGCCCTTCTCCAGGTTGATCTCGTCGACGACGCCGACGAAGTCGACGAAGGGCCCATCGACGATACGCACGCTCTGCCCCTCTGCGAAGCCGACGCGCACCATGGGCTCGTCAGCCTTCATCTGGCGTAGGATGCGCTTGACCTCGTCCACCTCGAGGGGGACCGGCCTCACGCCTGAACCAACGAAGCCCGTGAC
>CAZNHI010000073.1:0-8813 GCA_964572535.1 uncultured Dehalococcoidia bacterium | reverse complement strand
GTCGACGATGGCGATCGAGCTGTTCGTGTTCTTGCACAGCGCGGTCGCCAGGTTGGTAGCGATTGTCGTCTTGCCGATGCCGCCCTTGGCGCCGAATACCGTGATGACCGTGCCGCGCGCCGCCGAAGACGCGGTTTCGCCGGTCAGACGGGTCCGCCTGCGCTCCTCCTGCTCCAGGACGGAGTAGATAGCGCGGGCCAGCTCCTCCGGCCTCGGCGGCTTGACCAGGTAGTCTCGCGCGCCGGACACCATCGCCCGGCGAACCGAGGCGGCGTCCGAAAGGCTGGAGTAAACGATGATCGGTGTCTCTGGCAGCGCATCGGCCAGCGCGCTCATTGTCTGAGACGCGCGCGCCACCGGCTCTTCCATGGCCAGGACAATGATGTCCGGGTTCTTTTCTCGGGCCATCGTGACCGCATCGATACCGTAGCCGGCTTCACCCGCCACTTCGAAGTGGGCCATGGCCAGGGCTCGATTCGTGTCAGCCCGACTGTTAACGTCCGGGTCTACGACGACGACTTCAAGATTCTTCGGCAAGATATCCTCCGGTCCTTCCTTGGAAGGGAGTAGCTGCTAACTACCGCTTGAACGGATTCGGCAGGTTCGCCGGAATCAGCTCACGTGCGGTCGTGAAATCAACGGGACGCTCTTCGGAGTCACCATAGGGTCGCATTGCGAAGCGGATTTCGCCGTGGCTTTCCGCCAGGTAAATCAGCTGCGCGTCTTCCGCTGTCAAGGCCAGAGTCACCGTGCCGGCGCCAGCATTGGGCTTGGCTTCGCTGATGCGCTCGCGCTGACCCGTTTCAGAGGGCTCCTGCTCCGGCACCACGTCGACCAACGTCTGTGAAACCGCCAGGACCTCGACGTTTTGTAGCAGGATCATGGCCAAGTACGACGCTTCCGTTTCGTCGCCAAACTCGACGTCGTACTTCACCATCACGTCGATGTAATCGCCGGGGAGCAGCAGCCCACCGACGTCTCGGACCTCAGACGCGGAGATCGCGAAGGCTCGCTTGCCTTCAGGAATGATGTAAGAGAGAGAACGGGCCGTGGCCGCGGAACCGCCTGAGAGGTCAACCACCTTGGAAGACAGGACCTGCTCGTTAGCGGCGATTGGGAAGCGGGTCACTTTGCCCTTGATGCCTTGTACGCTGTCGTAGGCTAGGACGCTGCGTGCGTCAGCCTCGACGAGACGGACCTCGACCATGTCCGCGGTCACGGTCGTGCGGGCCGGGATATCAACCTTGGCCACGAGGACGGGCGTATCGGCGGTAGCGCCGCCTCCTCCGCCACCCGGCGAAGTGTTTCTCGATGTCGCCACGTAGACGAATCCAGCGCCCATGAGTCCTAGCACTATTGCCAGGAGAATAAAGCGGCGGTTACCCCGTCCGGGGTTCAGAGCAGCAGCGTTACGACTCATCTAAGCTCCCTCCAGGAGACAGGTGTGGTTGTGCTTGAAGACTCTAAGTACCTTTTCGGCCAATGGGCCGCCACCATTAGGGGTGACGGCCCAATCCTGGAGGTGATTTTGGGAATAGATTCTGCTAGGTGAGGACGCTGTCCACCGCGTTGGAGACTTCGTCGCCGATCCAGCCCCACAGCGAGTCGACGCCGCCGGCTACCAGGGCGATACCGAAAATGGCGGCGACCGCGATCAGGCCGATGATTAGCCCGTATTCGACAAGGGCCTGACCGGACTCACTGCCCTTTATCGCCAGTGCCTCATGCGCAGCCTTTACTCTCTCAAGTACCATTCTCTTCCCCTTAAGCGATTTCACTTATAGCTTCGGTCGGTCTGCACCAGATCAGAAGGGTTAGGGCAAGATTTTCCTCGGGGAAAAGCCTGCCTATTCCAAAAAAAGCGCCGCCTGGATAACCAGGCGGCGCTTCCCAAAACGCTTCGCTTAGCTTACGGAGTAGCGGCGTTCAGCTCGGTCGACACCTGGGTGAAGACGGCGACGATGTCGTCACCCAGGATGCCCAGGATGGCAATGGCGGCGATGCTCAGAAGAGCGACGATCAGGCCGTACTCAACCAGCGTCTGGCCAGCCTCTTCGCGGACGTCGTTGATGCGCTCGAGCAGGTTGCTAACGAAGTTACTAATCAGCTGCAATTCAGTTCTCCTACTTTGTCTTGATTTAATCTGTCCCCGAAGGGCAAGCTCTTGGCATCCTGGCCTGGTCTCTTTCCGGACCCGGGCGTCGCACTTCCTTAGTGCCAACCTCCCCGGGTTGTGTAAGGTTTCGGCTCTGCTTCAGTCGTTAGGCGACACCTCCGTTTTCACCAGGCCTTTGCCTCGGCCGTGCTTGGTGTGATTGTGTTAATTCCTACACATTAGTCTTCGGCTTGTGTGGTTAACTCTGAAGGGTTACTTAGGGACTTTCCCTAAGTTTTTTCATGGCCACCACGCCGCTTATGGCATCACAATGCGCAACGAACGGGAATCGCAACCAAGACCGCTCCTGGCGCGGGCCATGCCCCCAAAATGCAAATCAGCCCGCCGCTGAGGCAGGCTGACAATGCTTCGTTACCTTGTGCGTTCTGTGCGCCGGATTACGCCGCCCGGCGTGACTCCTCGATAGCGGACTGTGGCGGCAGCTGCAGTAAGCGCAACCGCGTCCGCGACATGAACTCCGGCGAGGGTGCAACCTCGCGCGGGAGAGGGCGGATTCGCGCCGCCACGCCTTCAAGCTCTTCGCTAGTTTCTGGGTGCAAGGGGATTATTTCCTTGTGCTCCATCACGTCACCGTCCTTTGGTGCTTCACCTCTATTTTCGGCAGCTCGCGCCGGTTCTGTTGTCCTGGCGTCGTTCATTGCTGCATCAGTTTGCGCAGATTGCCCAGCGCCCGATGCTGGATCACGCGGACCGCCGGCACGCTCTTGCCGATCATCGCGGCCACCTCCCTGTAGTCCAGCTCCTCCACGAAGCGCAGCATGATCACCTGGCGCTGCTCATCGCGCAAGCGCAGCACTGCCTCTCGCACGCTGCGCTCATCCGTCGATTGCTCCAGCGATTCCTCCGGGTTGCCGCCGCGCTTGCCATCCACGAAGCCCTCGTCCAGCTCGCTATGGTCGCGCTTGGAACGCAGATGGGAGATTGTCAGGTTATGGGAGATGCGCAGCAGCCAGGCGACAAACGGCGCGCCGCGCTCCTTGTACCTGTCGATTGCCTCCCAGGCCTTGAGGAAGGTCTGCGCCGTGAGGTCTTCCGCCTCACGAGCATCGCTGACCAGGTAGTAGATATGGCGGTAGACCCGCACCACGTGACGGTCGTAGAGGTCCGCGAAGGCGCCCTGATCGCGGCCGATGGCCCGCTCTACCAGACGTTTCTCTTCATCTCGGTTGGGCTTCCCTAGTGGGTCTGACTGTGCGCCGTTTTCAGGCGCCGCTTCCATACGGGACGGGACAGAGGTCAAAAGAAATCCTCTCCTTCTAAGGAGAGGATCGGCTGGTAGCTGCTGCTACTTGAGAGTTACGGGAGCTTTAACGCGATCAGGTGCCCCAGGCCTTGTGTTCTTCACCCTCGTCCTCATCTGCCTCCGGGTCCCAGTCGCTCGACTTCCAGGACGAGCTGTCCTCGCCCGTGCCGCTGGTGGACGGGTTCCCGTCCTCAGACTGGGTCACCTGCTCCCCGGAATCGCTTTCGACAGGCTCGGGGGCGTTCCCTTCCATTGGAGCCCACTGGGATGAAGCGGCGCCCTCACCGTTGCCATTCCAGTCGAAGTCGGACGCGCGGGGAGCTTCGCTGCCCCACTCCGAAGCCGCGGTTTGCTCGGAGAAGCTCCAACCGCTGGCACTCTGCTCCTCGCCCTCGCCCTCCGAATTGGCCCCCTCTTCACTGCCGGGTTCGCTTTCCACCACGCCCCACTCGAACGCGCGCGCGTCCTCAGAGTCGCCCCAACGCGTAGACGGGTTCGGGGGTTCAACCGGGTCTCTTCCCCAGGTGCGGGCGGAGCCATCCTGGCCCGGTGTGTTGAAGTCGTGCAGCGATGGCGGCCTCGCTGGTGTGCCCCCGCCCGGACCCTGTGTGTCCAGGTTCAAGGCCGGGAAACCGCGACTGCCGGAATCGTCAGTGCCTGTGGGGCGCAGCGCCATGCCGTGCTCCTGGGGCAGGCGATCCGGGGGCTGGATCACCTTTTCTTCCGCCTCTTCCTCCAATTGCGCCTGGAAGATCAGACGGTACGGCCCTATGCGCATCTCGTCCCCGTCTTCCATGAACTGCCAGCCGGCCGTCACACCCTCTGTGGCCATCGCGCTCAGGGTCGTCAGCTTGTGGTAGACGAGGCGTCCGCGCTGGATCCAGACGCGCGCCTCCTCCGCCGCGATCAGCCCGCCAGCATCGCCAACGCGCATGTCCGCCCCGGGGCCGCTGCCAAAGGTCAGCGGCGATGAGCGCATCTCGAACTCGCGGATGCCCTCGAGTTCACCACCGCGCACCTCGGCCTCGTCCATGATCACCACGCGCCCGCGAATCACGTCCTCCGGCGCCACAGTCTGCACCAGCATCGGCTCCGGGCGGTCCGGCCACTCCTCGGGCCTCTGTACCGGCCCTGGCGTGCGGATCGATGTCCAGCTGCTAACACGCGACTCGTACGTGTCGCCGCCTCTGAACACGTGCTGAACTCGCTTCCAGAGGAACTTGTGACCAAGGTAGCCAAGGATCGCCAGGATAGCGAGGAGCGCCAGCGGCACGACGGGAATGCTCATGCCGCCGCTGGAGGCCGCAACTTCGGGGACAATAAATGGCACCTGCACCTCTCCTTCGCGCCCAGCTGCATCCGTCGCTACGATCTTGAGCACGTGAGTGCCGGCGCCCAACGTCGATGCGTCGAGGTCGAAACCTGCGGTGCTGCCGTCTGTTGTTTGTATGACATTATCGTCCACGTAGTAGTCAAGCTTTACGACTTCGATGCCTTGCTGGACGGCAGGAACCAAGGAGACCACGCCATTCGGCTTGTCACCCGGCTTGAGACCCTTGAGCGTCATGCTGAATGGCGGCGGCAGGGCTCCGGGCAGCGCATCCAGGCCGCGTTCGGCGTAAGCGTTGTCGGCGCGATAGATCACGTGCACCTTGAGCCGGCCGGGCACCGTCCGGTCGATCGACCGGGGCACGTCAACCTGCAGCGTGTACTGGCTGCGAATTGCAGACGCGAGGTCTACGTAAGCCTGCTTGAGCGCTGCTGGTGTCGATGCCTCCAGGAAGCGGCCACCACTCGCAGCCGACAAATCAGCCAGATACTTGCGGTCGATGCCGGTCCCGAGACCGAATGCTACGACGCCTACGCTCGAGGCTTGTGCAGCCTGCAGGGACTGAGCACGCTTGTTGACCCCGATAGTCGCGGTCCCGTCGCTCAGCAGCACGACGAGCTTGCGACCCTCCGGAGCGGACGCCATCTTCTCCGCAGCCTGGATCACGCCGTCGTACAGCGCAGTTTCGCCCACGGGCACCAGCCGGCTCACGGCATTGCTCAGGGCGCCGCGGTCGACGGTGAAGTCCTGCAGCAGCTGTACGTTGTTTGCAAACGACATCACGGACACCTGGTCCTGCGCATCCAGGCCATCTATGAACTGCTGAATTGCGGCGCGGGCCTGGTTCATCGGCTCGCCCGCCATGCTCCCGCTTACGTCGACAAGGAGCAGTACCGATGCCGGCAGTCGCGAAGTCTCCGTTTGCAGGCCACGTATGATCAGCGGCTGATCGTTTATCCAGGCGTTGAAGCTGCTGGGCCCTAGACCCGGGAACGGCTTCCCCTTCTCGTCGACAGCGCTGACGGCCAGCGTCATCTGGCCGGGCTGTTCCTGCACGGCCATGATCTGAATATTCACTGGGTTGGCGGCGGAGGCGGATCCAGCAATCGCCAGCGTGACGATTGCTGCGAAAATCGAAGCCAGTAGGGTAGTTTTCAATTCACACTCTCGCAGCGAGCAAAGTCTTACTATCCTTGTCGGCCCAACCGCGGCAGAGATTCAGACCAATCAGCGAGCAAAGCCGCGAATTCGCCGTATTTTGTGCTTCGAGGAGATGATTTTGCCATCCGAAACGCCCCTATAGGGATGGATTTTCAACGTGCCATAAAATCCACTGCGAAAAGGGCTTGACTTAACGCAAAATGTTATGGCACCATGACCCAGCCTTAGACAGCAGCCATCCTTCGGTTGAAGAATCGGCAGAGGGGTGGCCTTCCTTGAGAAAGGCACCGTAAGGGCTCAAGGAAAAAGGACTCGATATCTTCCGTCCTTCCTCCCAGGAGGGACTCATGAGCGTCGGGACCGGACCGGAAGGCTTGAGGCACAGGAGGCGGGGCCTGGGCCGCAGCCTCCGGTCCCGGACCCGTATTTTTTTGCCGCGCAATCCCCTCTTCCTCCATACCTTCATCTTCGTAAGCAGTCATTTGTGCTTCGATTCCTCCCTTTTGCACTGCACGGTTGGCCGTCTACCGTCGAGTATCTAAGAGGTAGAGCATTTCCAGACCGGAAGGAGTAGCAATGGAGGCTACAGCGCCGCCTCTCATTCGCCCCCAGGCGAATGGGCAGCCCGAGGAAACAGACGCCCTGTTCCGTCCTCAACCCAACACTGTCGAAGAGACCGGCATCGGTTTCGGTCAGCTCTTGGATCTCGCGATCAAGACGGTGTACTACGCCGGACGCCCCACAGCTCGTGACGTCGCGGAGGCCATGGCCTTGCCGTTCAACGTGACAGACACCACTCTCACGTTCCTCAAGCGCGAGCAGTTCATCGAGGTCGTTGGTTCCAGCGGTCTCGGCGAACAGCAGTACCAGTACGCCCTCAGCGAGAAAGGTACCGAGCGCGCCATCGAGGCCCTGGACCGCAACGCCTACGTGGGCCCTGCGCCTGTGCCGTTCGACAGCTACGTCGCGCTCGTCATGGAGCAATCGGTGCGCCACGTCCGCGTCGACGCCGCCATCGTCGACCGCGCCCTGCACGACCTGGTCCTCACGCCGATAACGCGAAACCTCGTCGGGCCGGCCGTCAACTCCGGCCGCTCCATGCTGCTCTACGGAGACCCCGGCAACGGAAAAAGCTCCATCGCCAAGGGAATCGGCCGCATGCTCAAGGGCCACGTCCTGATCCCGCACGCCGTCGACGTAGGCGGCCAGACGATCCGGGTGTTTGACCCGCGCGTCCACACGGTTGTCGACGAGAGCGAAGACGACGGCGCCGGCAACGAGCGACGTGGTGATTCCGCACCGCAGCGCGCCGAGCGCCGCCGCGACCAGCGCTGGGTCGTCGCCAAGCGCCCTCTGATCATCACCGGTGGTGAACTCACGCTCGCCGACCTGGAGCTCAAGTACTCACCCCAGTCCAAGTTCTACATCGCACCCGTCCAGATGAAAGCCAACTGCGGCATCCTGGTCATCGACGACTTCGGGCGCCAGCTGGTGCAGCCAAAAGAGCTGCTCAACCGCTGGATCGTCCCCATGGAGGCCCGCGTCGACCACCTCTCTCTGCTTAGTGGTGAGACGATCGAGATCCCCTTCGAGATGCTGCTCGTCTTCTCGACCAACATCCCGCCCCAGCAACTAGGTGACGAAGCGTTCTTCCGCCGCATCCGCCACAAGATCGAGGTCGGTGACCCGGATGAGGCCTCCTTCCTCAAAATCATGAAGCTGGTCTGCAACGCCAACAACGTGCCTTACGAAGAGGAAGCCGGCCACTACATTATCGAGCGCTACTACCGGCCCAAGGCGCGTCACCTGCGTGGCGTACACCCCCGCGACCTCATCGACCTGATCATGGACATCAGCAGCTTCCAGGGCCGGCCCCCAGAGTGCTCCCGAGAGCTGCTCGACCTGGCCTGTGCCTCTTACTTCATCGACGACCGCTATGAGAGCGCGCTGGACAAGCCTGACCTGCCGAAGGCCAGCTAGGCAGCACCACCCGCCGACCGCGCGAAGAGGGGCTCCTATTCAGGGAGCCCCTCTTCTGTTCAGAGGCACAGAGGACCCACACACACCCCGGCATGGCCCCCAGAGCAGAGCGGTCTACGGCGAATCCGCCTTTCCTGTCACGCCCTCGGCACTCCTTTAGCCGGGGTTAGGGGCAGCGCCCAAGTCAAAATCCAGGGGCGCGACGGGGATGAAGCCCGGACAAGCAAGTGGCTACGCAGCTTCACAACTCCGCCGATCCGTTGAACATCCGCCGCCATGTTCACCCTCTACTGCCGGTCACTCCCCGATCCGCAACAGGGGCGGGGGTGGAACAGCGCGCTGCGGCGCAGGGCAGGCCCAAGAGACGATCGATCCCTGCTGAGTCAAACAACGTGCCGTGCTGGACGGCATAAGGAAGAGGGGGCGCCCTATGGACGCCCCCTCTTGTGCTCGCCCTACGGCGCTCAGCCTTAGTTGCTGAAGACCACCGCGAAGTACTTCATGCCGTCCGCCGCGAAGGCGACGCCGATGCCAACCCGCCGGAACACCGGCTCCAGGATGTTCGCCCGGTGGCCGGGGCTGTTCATGAACCCGGTCATAGAGATTTCCACCGTCTGTGAATCAGGGTAGTTATTACGCGCGATATTCTCGCCCGCCAGCTGATAGGCGTAGCCAATCTGGTCCAGGTTCGTGAACGCCGTCTCGCCGGTCGGCGAGGTGTGCGAGAAGTAGTTCTTAGTCGCCATATCCTGCGCTCGCTGTCGCGCCACCTGCACCAGTCGAGCATCGAGCGTCAGCCCGGCCAGCCCGGCGCTGCTGCGCTGCCCGTTGTGACTAGTAAACATCGCCTGCTCCATCGGGTGCAGGGCAAGCGACGCGGGAGGCGGTGCCGGGGCCTGGGTCGGCCCCGACGTGGGCGGGAC
>CAZNHI010000072.1:0-8815 GCA_964572535.1 uncultured Dehalococcoidia bacterium | reverse complement strand
GGATGCGGCCCTGCGCGATGAGGTCGACCGCGACCTTGACGACGTCGACGACCTCGCCGGCGCGGGCGCTGTTGGTGACGTAGATGGTCGGCAGCTTCATGTACATGGTGCCCCAATCGAACGGGAAGACGGGGTCGCCGTGGGGCATGCCGAAGATGCAGGCGGTGCCCTTCACCTTGAGGCAGTGGAAGACCTGGTTGCTGGTCTCGTGCATGCCACAGGCGTCGACGACGACATCCGCGAGCTCACCGCCGGTCAGCTCCTTGACGCGCTCGATGACGTCTTCCTTCGCGGCGTTGATCGTGTCGGTGGCCCCGAAGCGCTTACCCATGGCGAGGCGGGCGTCGACTATATCCGTGACGACGACCTGCGAGGCGCCGCCCTGCGAGAGGAACTCGGTGAACCCGAGGCCGATGGGCCCCTGGCCGAGGATGACGACCTTCTTGCCCAGCATGCTGCCGAGCTTCTGCACGGCGTAAACCACGGTGCCGATGGGCTGGCAGAGCACGGCAAGCTTGGGGTCGATGCTGGGCGGCACGAGGATGCAGCGGTTGGCGGCGATGGTGACGTACTCCAGCAGGCCGCCGGTGTAGGTAAGCGCGACGACGCGGTCGCCGGGCTTGAGGCTGTCGTCCAGGCTCTGCTCGACGATGCCGGAGGTCTCGTGACAGGGTAGGCCGGTGCGCAGCGGGTAGTCCTCTTCCGGGAAGACTTTGTCGTAGGTCAGGAGATCGCTGCCGCAGATCGACGCGTATTCGATCTTGACGAGGACCTCTCCGGGCTTGGGGGTGGGCTTTTCGACGTCGAGGAACTCGAACTGGCGGGGACCTACAAGGCGCGCAGCCTTCATGCTTTTCTCCTGCTCTCTAGCAACATTACGCCGAGGCTTTTTAGCCTCGGCTACGTAGATGGGCTCGCGGGGTGCGGGCACATTGTACGGCGTTGGGTAGCAGCGGTCAGCTATCAGCTTTCGGGAGGCAGTTTGCACCCCGGACTAGGCGATGGAGACGGTGCTGCCGGATTCTGACTTGGCGACGACGATGCGGGCGGGGAGGCGCTGGGCCAGCTCCGGCAGGTGAGTGACGATGCAAACCATGCGGTTCTCACCGCGCAGGGCGTCCAGTGCCTCGGCGGCGCGGTCCAGGGCCTCCGCATCGAGGGAGCCGAAGCCCTCGTCCAGGAAGATCGATTCGAGCGCAAGACGCTTGCCGGGCGCGAGGCCGGGCAGCGTCTCGGCGAGCGCGAGGGCGAGGGCCAGGGAGGCCAGGAACGTCTCGCCCCCGGAGAGAGTGCGCACGGAACGGAGGTCGCCGTCATTCCACTTGTCTCTGACCAGGAAGTCCTGGCCGCCTGTGGATACCTCCAGCTCGTAGCGGCCGGCCGATAGCTCCATGAGCCTGCGCGAGCCGTCCTCCGCTAGCGAGCGCAGGGCCTGGGCCTGCACGAATGCCTGGAAGCGATCGGCGCGCAGCATCAGTGCGAGGTCAGCCGTTACGTTTAGTTCCTGGTCGACTTCGATCTGCGACCCGCGCAACGCTTCGGCCTTCTCGATGTCCTGCTCCAGGCGACGAACCTGAGCCTGCAGTTCACCCTTGTGAGTCTGCGTCTGGCTCTGGCTCTCGGACGCCGAACGTAGAGCAGACTCGATGCGAGGCAACGGGTCGTGTCCGGCCTCGAGATCGCTTGCAGGCTCGCTAAGCTGCTGAGCGCGAAGCATGGGCAGGAGGCCTGCACGCGCGGCATCGTGCTTCTGCCGCGCGAGATGGCTGGCCGTTGCCGCGGCTTTCGCCTCGGCGGCCAGCGCTGAGGCCTGCTCCCTGGCCTCACGCAGGGCAGCTTCCTCGGCGACCAGGGCTCGGTTCAAGCTCGACTCGTCTTCTTGTAGGCGCTGGCACTCGTCGCGGGCTGTGCGTTGCGCCTGGAGGCAGGCCTGGACCGAAGTCAGAGACCGGTCGGTCTGGTCTGATAGTGTCGCCGCCAGCTCAGCCACCGCCTGCGTAAGCTCGTCGCGCTTCTGAGCGAGCTGGATACGCAGGCCTTGCAGCTCTGTCTGCGCGACGGCGTGGGTGGTGGACGCGGCGCTGAGGGCGGCCTGGGCGGCATCGGAGGCGGCCTTCGCCTGTTGCAGGGCTCGCTCCGCTGCCGCGAGACCCTCCGTCTCAACGATCGGCAACTCACCTACTGTGCCGCCGCAGATAGGACAGACGTCACCCTTCTTGAGGCCGGCTTTGAGTACCGCGGCCAGATCGTGGCGCCTGGCCTCGCTCAGGATGGCCTCTGCCTCTGCGACTGCCGCCTGGGCCTGCGTTTGGGCCTCGGAGCGCGCCTCGACCTCGCGGGCCGAGGTTGTTGCCCTTTGGTCCGCCGCCGCAAGACGGCCTTCGATCTCGCCGGCAGCCTTTTTGACGCGCTCGATGTTCAGTGCAAGATTCGCGGCGCCGGTGAGCGTCGCGAAGAGCACGTCGTCATAGGTGTTGGCGGCAAGCTGCTGCTGCAGCGCTTCGACGCTGGTGCGCAGCGCCTCGATGCGGGCATCGCCACCCTCGACCTGCGTGCCGGCGGCTTTGAGCCGCGATTCGGCCTGCTCCTGGGCAACCTGAAGCACTGAGAGCTCCTGGCGGGCGGTGGCGAGCTGGCGGGCGAGGTCCAGAGCCTGCTGCAGACCCGCCACCCGGCCCGCCTGGATCGCGAGTTCACCATCGGTTTGAGCGAGCTCTGCACGGCGCAGAGCGAGGGTCTCAGGTGTCGCGTCTGCCAACTCATCGCGCAACCGGCGCTCGATCTCGTCGTGACTCTGCTGCAGGGACTGTGCCTGCTGACCGGCTTTGGCCTGCATACGCTTGTACACGTCCACCCGCAGCAACCGGTCCAGGACTTCCCGGCGGCGCTCAGGTGAGCCGGCCAGGAACTCCTGGAACTGGCCTTGCGGCAGGATTACGGAGCGAATGAATGCTTCGAAGTCGAGTCCGACGATCTCTTCGATCTTCTGAGTCACCTCTCGAGCGCGGTCCGCAAGGGGTTGCCAGTCTTCGGCGCCAAGCTGTTCCAGGCGGGTGTTACCGGCGCCTTTGCGGCGCGTCTCGCGCAGGACGCGATAGGTGCGCCCATTGGCCTGAAACTCCAGGCTGACCTGCATGCGCTCCAGGTTTTGCGAGATTGAGGCGCCGACCTCGGCGGCTACGCGGGGAACGCGGCCGTAAAGGGCGTAGCACATCGCGTCGATCAGTGAGGACTTGCCGGCACCCGTCGGACCCGTGACCGCAAACAGGTCGAGATCGGTGAAGTCGAGGCAGGTGCGGTTGCGGAAGGCTGTGAAGCCTTCAAGCTCAAGCTTCAGCGGTCGCATCGGCTTCCTCGTGTAGAAGGCGTCTGAACAGGGACTGGGTTGCCTGCGATGGCTCCATGCGCCGGCCCAGGTTGCTTCTATAGAAGGCGGCGAAGAGCTCCTCTTGTGACAGGACGCGAGGCGGGTCTTCGCCGGCCTCGGTTTCAGCGCCTGGCGCGAGGGACCTTGTGACCTGGACGGAGTTGGGCAAGACGTCGCGGACCAGGGCGGGCAAGTTGGCGATGGGAATGTCGAGATCGATGAAGACGCGCAGCCAGGCGTCGCCGACGCCGTCGACGTAGCCAGCGAGGTCGTTGAGAGCGACGCCGTGCAGCGGGCTGCCGATGTCGATCAAGCGGCGGCCTGCGGAAATCGGCAGCTGGGTGACGGTGGCGGGCTGTCGGGCGTGGACCTCGACCAGGTTGACGTACTTCTGCTGCTCGCGCTCCCCGAAGTCGAGCTGGAGCAGCGAGCCGGAGTAAGCGGCCTTGGAAGCGCAGGTGATCATCTGGGGCTTGTGGACGTGACCTAGGGCGATGTACTGGGCGCCGACGGGCAACGCGGCGCGGCGCACGCCGTAGATGCCCATCGCCATGTGCAGCTCGCGCTCGCCGCCACCGGGGCCAACCATCGCGTCATCCGCCAGCAGGTGCGCGACCAGGACGCTAACCGCGTCGGGCTCGAAGGAATCGGCCAGAACTCGCATCGCTTCCTGGATGCGCTCGGCGTACTGGATCAGCGGGGAACCGGGCTCCTGCTGCAGTCGCGTGAAGTCGACCACGTCGCGCTCATTGATCCAGGGGAGGCCGGCAACGATTGCGCGCTCGCGTTTGTCGCGCGACTCAACATCGATGAGCGCGCCGTCGGCGGGGCCTCGGGGGACGCCGCGCATATGGATGCCGAGCGAACCCAGCAGAGGCGCGACGGCGTCGAGGCGCTTCGGGTGGTCGTGGTTGCCGGCGATGACGACGGCAGGGATACCCGCACCGTAAAGCTCGCGGAAGAAGCCATAAACCAGCGCCTCGGCCTCAGGGGGTGGCGCCGAGGTGTCGAAGACGTCGCCGGCAACCAGGAGGCAGTCGACGGCATGTTCGCGGGCGAGGGTCAGAACCTCCTGCAGCGCCTCCGCCTGCTCGGCAAGGCGCGACTGGCCGCGGACCTGACGGCCGATGTGCCAGTCCGATGTGTGTAGGAACTTCAAGGGCCCGCCTCGGGACGCCGGCTGCGACAGCGTTCTCCGAATAACCGAATCATCAGCCGTTGTTGCGCTGGATGCGGGCGAAGACGTCGTTGCCGTTTTCGCGGGATGAAGGGGCGACCTCGTCGGCGCGGGTGGCCCAAGCCGGGAAGGGGAACTGGACGAGCAGCGGCACCGGCACGTCCGGCTGCTGCAGGAACATACTGCCGGGCTTGAGGATCGAGGCGCGCGCGCGGGCGGACGAGGTGAGGAAGCCGTATTCGTCACGCTGCGACTCGGCGGCATCGAGGCGGCCGACGACGCGGAAGGACGCGTTGGCGGTGACACGGCGCTCGATTTCGCTGGCGGTCTGCTCCGCGCCGATGAGCACGACGCCCAGGCTACGGCCGCGTTCGGCGATGTCGAGCACGACTTCCTTGATCGGGCTCCGGCCCTCGCGCGGGGCGTACTTGTTCAGCTCGTCCAGGACGAGGAAGACGAGGGGGTCACGGCCGCCGGAGTCTTTCTCCTCCATGAGGCGCTTGACCACGATTCCTACGACGAAGCGCTTGGCGCGGTCGCTGAGGCGGTTGATGTCGATGACGTTGACCTGGTGCTTGCGCCAGTCGAAGCGGTGGCTGGCGGCATCAGACGCGCGGACGGCGCGGATCAGCGGCGCGACGGCGACCGACGCAGCTTCGAGGCGGCGTGCGAAGGCCTGCCGCGTACCCTCGGCGGCGCGCGGCGCGATGCCGTCGACGAAGTCGCAGATCACCTCGACGAGACGCTCGAATGAGTCGATGCGCAGGCCGGCGTCCACGCCCGGGACGTGGAGCGTTAGCTCAGCCT
Source organism: uncultured Dehalococcoidia bacterium (assembly GCA_964572535.1). Lineage (GTDB taxonomy): Bacteria > Chloroflexota > Dehalococcoidia > DSTF01 > WHTK01 > WHTK01. Next base: position 3,464 of record CAZNHI010000072.1, on the reverse strand, counting down.
GGTCGGCAGGCAGGCCGTCGACTGATGCTTCCAGGAAGCGCTCGACCTGGGTGATCACGAAGCCGAGCTGAGAGGTCTCGTCGTCAGCGTCGGCGAAGAGGAAGCGCAACATTCGCTCGCTGCAGAACTCGCGCAGGGTCCAGTAGTAGGCGTCGACTCCCTCGGAGCGCGAACCGGTGTCGGGCAGGACGACGTCGCCGCGCTGGGGCGGTGCCCAGAGGCCGACGCTGGAGAAGGGACCGACGGGGAGGTCGAGTGCCGCGTATTTCTTGTGCTCGTCCGGCGGCAGCTTGGCGTTGGGCTTATCGAGCCAGAGCAGGTCCTCGCCTTTGACGTTGAAGATGATGGCGTGGGTGGAGTGGGCGTTGCTCAGCGAGGAAGAGTGGAACAGCCCGTAGAGCAGGAAGAGCGCGTAGGTCGTCTTGGTGGCGACACCCGAGATGCCGCTGATGTTGACGTGGGCGCCGCGGCTGCCGTCCAGGAACTCCAGGTTGCCATAGACGGGGAGGCCGTCGCGGGAGAGGCCGGCGGGGAAGCGCGCGTCGCGCATCTTATCGAAGTAGAGGGCGAGCTCGCGGTCCTCAGCGGTCGCGCGGCGGACGTGACGTCCGGGTCGCGGCGGCACCAGGACCTCAGTCTCGGGCGACGAAGGGCGCATGAGGACGCGCGTGACGGCGACGTGGGCGATGGTAGAGACGTCGACGGGCAGGGTGCCGTCCTCGGCGCGGAAGACGTCGGAATGGAAGCTGGCGCCCTCGTAGGCGGATTCGATCTGGTCCACGACGCCATAGTGATCGAGCTCGGCGCGGCCGTCGGCGAGGGCCCTGGGCAGCTCAGTCGTGACGGCGACGACCTCGTCGAGCTGGACGTAGTCCGTTTCGTTGACGGCGAGCCAGAACTCGAGGGGCTGAGCGCCCTTGGTGCCAATAACACGGCCGACGTCTTCACTCATGAGAGAACCTCACTTTGAAAGCCGGGGGCACCCCGGACCCCGCTAAAGGCCCATCTCGGGCTGACAGAGGGCTTGATGAGACTCGCTTCAGGTTCACGATCCTGCCTCGCGGGAAAGGTGGTCTTCGATGGCGCGGCGGATGAAGGCGGGGTCGCCCAGCTCGTGGCGTAGACGGCGCTCGAGGCCACCGACGGGCAGGAGGTTCTGGGGCGCGCGGGGGTCGTGCTGGGGCTTCGAGGCGAAGCGTGGGAGATTGTGGGAGACCATGTCGGCGACTTCGACGTAAGGGACCGAGTCCGTGTAGGGGATCTCCAGCCGAACGATGCCGGCGTAGGAGTGATGAATCGCGCGGGTGTGGGGCAGACGCAGGAACCAGGAGTACCGCCAGTCACGGGAGTCCTTGAGCTTGATCAGGAAGACGGGTGTGCGCTGGCAGGCGCCGAGGCGCGGGATCAGCGCGCGCTGGTCGCCGGCGAGGTAGAGCTGGTGCAGCGTCTTCGCCATGCCGACCAGCTGGCTGGAGGAGCGTGGCAACTCTACGAGCCGCCCGTCGGCGATGACGAGGGGCGTGGTGGCGAGATGCTTGGCGACGCTGGCGACCTCGAGATCGCGGCGGCGGATGGCGACAGCCTGCATGGCGCCGTGACGGCCTGTCTCGGTTGTGCGCGCGACCTCAAAGACGAGAGGGTGCTGCGCGCGCGGCACGACCAGGGGCTCGGCGCGCGTGGTGCCTGCAACGGCGAGGACTCGCGTGACGTAGTCGACGCTGACGCCGGCGTGCCCGGCTGTCGAGATGACGCAACCCACGGCGACAGAGGCGAGGACGGCGACCGATGCGGAGTCGGCGTCGTCAAGGCGGGCCCAGGACTCGGTGCGCTGCACGCCGTCAACGAAGGCCACGGCCTCGGGAAAAGGCAGCGCTTGAGGCGTGACGGCCGAGGCCCAGTCCGTCGTTTCGACGGCGTGGTCAACCTCGAAATTGAGGACCTCGTCCGGGTCTTCGTCCTCGAACTCGGCGGCGGAGCCGTAGTCGGCGGACCAGGGGTCGAGGGAGAGGATGGGCCGGGACGTCGAGGCGGGAGACTCGAACATGATTTCTGATTTTACTGCGACTTGAATCTGAACCGCAAGCAGCGCTTATGACAACTCGCTAGGATCGATGACTAATTTCGCAGTCAGGCGCACGATCGCCTCGCATGAGCGCAAAGCGGTGTCCGGGATTACCACGCCTCCGCGCTGCCGCGCTGCCGCGCTGCCGCGCTCTGGCTCGCAATGGCGCGCTGTCAGTCCAACGGGTACAGGAGGACTCCGGTGGCGAGCTTGGGGTAGAAGAACGTGGACTTGCGGGGCATGCGGTCGGCGGCGGTGGCGACGGAGATGACCTGGTCAACCGGCGTGGGGTTGAGGAGGAAGGCGACGTCCCAGGCCCCAGACGCGACGGCATCGGCGGCGTGACGGTGGCTCTCCGTGTAATCGATGTGGCCGGGCTGCTCGTCGAAGCCGACGGCGGGCAGTACCGCGTGCGCCAGGATGGTGACATCGAGGCGACGCCAGCCGGGGGAGTGGTCCGCGGGCGTGCAGTTGATGATCGCCGGGAGGTCACGCGGCGTCAGGAGGTGCAGGCGGCCGGGCTCGAGGCCGATGGCACCGAAGGCTGGAGCTTCGCGGCCGGCGGCGGCGAGACGCTGCATGAGGGCCGCCAGGTTGGCGTCGTTGGCGACACCGCCGTCATCGAGGCGCCAGTGACGCAGGTTGCGCAGCTGAATACGCAGCGGCTGGGGCAGCTTGAGCAGGCGGTGCGTGGGCAGAATTACGAGGCCCGGGTCTTCGGATGAAACGAGGGCCGCGAGGATGAAGTTCTCCGGCTCTTTGCCGGTCCAGGCGAAGGAAGCGGCGGCGCGGCGCTGGTTGCGGTAGTTGAGGCCGGTCTCGTAGCGGTGGTGGCCGTCGGCGATGACGAGGCGGCGGTCTGCGATGGCGGCGCAGAAGGCTGACGCGACGCCAGGCTCGACCGGGCGCAGGGTGTGGCGCTCGGTAGGCAGCACGGCGTCGAGGATCGGCGCTTCCAGGGCTGCGTCATCGAGCTGGGGGATGCCATCCGGTTCGTAGAGGGTCAGGACGGAGCTGAGGTGGACGCGCGTGGCCTGGAGCAGGTTGAGGCGGTCCTGCTTCGCCTTCTCACCCGTTACCTCGTGGGGCAGGACGACACCCTTCTCAAACTCCTCGAGTCGCAGGGCGCCGAAGACGGCGCGGCGGCGCAGCGTCTGGCCTTCGAGCTGAAACTCCTGGTCGTAGACGTAGAGTCGCGGCTCCGCGTCGCGCTTGAGGACGCCGGCCGCAATCCAGGCTTCGAGGTCCTGGCGCGCAAGGGCGTAGTGGTCGGCGCCAGATTCGATGTCTGGTCGGTCCTCGCCGTAATCGACGCGGGCGATGTTGTAGGGGCTGCGGGCGTAGAGGTCGAGGCGGGCGGCGACGGCGACGACGTCGTACGGAGGTGCGAAAAGGTCGGCAG
>CAZNHI010000071.1:0-8818 GCA_964572535.1 uncultured Dehalococcoidia bacterium | reverse complement strand
GATGCCGCGACCGTGTAGGCGCCCATGATCGAGGTCGTCCATGGCGTCGTTGACGGCGTCGAGCGGGTAGCGCTGGGTACGCGGCGCCATCGGGCGGCTGGAGCAATACGAGCCACTATTGTTTGATAGCGTCACCGCCCTGGAGAGCCGAGCCCGTGTCGCCTTGACTTCGGTGCGGTTAGGCGTCAGCATCTCTCGCGATGAACCCCCGTAAGATTCCAGGCCCGCCACCTCGCACCTGCCGGCCTCGTATCATCGTTGTAGCTTCCATACTGTTCGCGTTAGCCCTTATCGCCTGTGGGGGTGATGAAAAAAGCGCTCCTGGTGAGTCGCGACCGGGGATCTCTGGCACTTACGCCCTGATCGGTGACCTGAACGGCACCCAGGTCCGCGCCGACGCCAGTGTCACGTTGCAGCTGAATAGTGATGGCACCCTCTCGCTGCGCGCCATCCAGCCCGGGGAAGAGCTCACTGACTCCGGAACCTGGAGCGTCACTGGCGATCTCATGAGCATCGAACTCAAGGACCTCGGCGTGTCGGCAAAGGACCAGCCATTCAAGCTGGAGGGTGACAGCCTCCAAATCCCAATCCAAATATTCGGTGAAGGCCCCGGCGCTTCACTGTGGAGCAAGTCGAGTGCGCCCTCAGCACAAACAACCCCATCGCTTGGCGGCGGTACAACTGCGCCCTCGTCCGGCATCACCCTGGACGTCCAGGTCAACTGGCAGATCTACGACATCGACAAATACGCGACTGCCTCGGCCATGAAGACCTTCCTCGAGTCGGTCAACGACCGCCAACAGGACTGGGTAGAGGCCGTAAAAACAGCGGCCGCAAAGGCGCGCACGTTCTCCGACGTCAGCGACGTCGTTATCTCCCCCAACGGCCTCAACGCCACGATCCGTTATCGCGACGGCCGCGACGAGTATCTGATAACCGAGCGCTTCACAGTAACGCCACCCGAAGGCAGGGGTTCTCTGCCGGGGCCCAACCACTATGCCTCCATCGCGCCGCCGAAGGCGGAGCCGGCTGCGCCTCTCGCTGCGTTCGCTGCCGCTGAATGCTCGACCCTTCCGGCAGCGCCGAGCAACATCGCCAACGTCCGCGGGACCAATCTCGCGGAACCGGGCCGCGAAGGGCTACAACCCAGGCCTGGAGTCTTCCTGGTGCCTGAATACAATCCCAACAACCAGCCAAAGCCGATCAAGAGCGACGACTCGCCCCCTGTTGCATCGCGGACGGCGCTCCTCTTTGCGCCCCTGTATGACGTGCCTCATCCCGGTCCTGTTTACACTGCGTCGGGCAAGATAATAGCCGCCACCTGGTCCGGCTTCAGAGAGACGACGGGATCGAACATCGAGTGCTTGACCTCAGACCTCGAGAAGGGCGGCTATAAACCCGACCCCGTTCTCGGCAAAGTCCAGGGCGGTCGCAGAGTGCAGACCGGCCTGGACGCGCTCTTGACTCTCACGAGAAAGCTGACGACCACCGATTATGGTGTCCTCTACTTCCTCACCCACGGCGCCGAGGTCAACGATCGCCTCCTCAAGATCGAGATGGGGGCTCTCGATGAGGCAGACCGCATAAGGATCACAGGCACCGGCAAGCTCGGCCACGAACAGATGCAGAAGCTCCAGGATACGATCCGTGACCAGGTGGCGCGGGAGGCTGGACTGGCTGACGACCAGGAGTTAAAGCTCACCATCTATGCCAACAGCGACATAAACGGTTTCATAGACCTGTGGGTCTCCGCTGACTTCTTTCGCATCCTCAGGGAAAAGAAAGGCCTTGATTTCTCGGACACGTTGGTGTTCGTCAACGCCTGCTCCTCGGCGAAGAACCTATCCTTTCAGTCGGCTTTCGACTCCAGGGCTTACTTCGGCTGGGACCAGCCCCCCGACCTTGTGTTTGCCAGCGAGGCTGCCATCCAAATCTTTGACCTGCTTCCGGACAAAGCGCGCTCCGTGCGCAACGGCTGGCAGATGTGGGTGCGCTACGAGGGCTGGAAGGTAGCAAGAGGTGGAGTGACGCCACCCGACCGGGCCAAGGTTGAGCGCCTCAAGGCCTACGGCCGGCAGGGAGTCGAATACCCCAGGATGGCAGACCAGACCGTCGTCTTGATCTACCGCATGCGCTTCGGGCCGCCGGCCGGCACCGACCGCCTGCAGGGCGCCCTTAACGTGGTGACGGCCTGCTGGACTGAGTTCTGGTCCGCGGGCACTGGAGTCAGCGGCCTGAAGAGCCCCGCTTGCAGCATGATCCAGTCCGGCGGCAGCAACCGTGCTCCGACTCAGGAGGAGTACGAAGACGCCGTCTACGAAGTCGGCGGCCCCGGCGAAAAGCCATACGGGCGCTGGACGCTCGCCGACTAGCCCAACACCGTGCCTGGCTGACCCGGCGCGATTTCCTCCTCCTCAATTCCGTTGCCAAGGACTCGTCAACTTCCAGCGTGTTGCGACCGCCTCACCAAGACTGTCGTGACACAATGTCCTCATCGTGTCACGTGAATCCGGCGTGAACCGCTCGCGGTTCCGTTCTGAAAGCAAACGGATGCTAAGAACAAAAGGACGTCGATCCTCACGGTTGCACCGAAACTCAACTTGAGAGCCTCGGCCAGCGCGTGTGTCGGGCGGCGCTCACCTCTTCCAGGTACTCAACGGCCTGGTCCTTGTAGGCGACGTAGAACGCGTCGACGTCGACTTCCTCATACTTACTATCGCCTGCTCGCCGGTCCCAAACGATGAGGTGAAGACCCTTAGGCGAGATGAACGGCCGTGAGACGAAGACGCGCCTCGTCCTACCGCGTTCGGCCGTCGTGTTCTCTATCGGGTGTCCGGCACTCAGGTTCCGGAGATTGCGGAGCCACGACCATCCCGAAGAGATGCTGCCAAACGGGCCCAGGTCGGTGCCACCGATCGTTAGCTTCAGATTTGCGTCCGCCCAGTCGATCATCGCGTTCCAGGCGCCGACGTCCCGCAGCACGTCTCAGGCATATTCGCGCCCTACCAGCAGCGGTTTGTCACGGCTCGAACTTCGGGCCGAAGTCGCAGGGCTGCAACGCCCACGGGCGGGCAGTGGCAGTGACCATCCGAAGTAGTCGTTAACCCTTGGCTGACTCGATCGAGCGGCAGAGACTGCAAAGACCACCCTGGCCATTTGGACGCTCTCCTGGATTCCCACCTTCTCCCGACATGCACTTCGCTAGCGTTTACTGAAGACGATTTCAATGCCTACCTGCAAATGCGCCAGGAAGCGATCTGGAAGGTGATAAAGGAACTGACTGGCGCATCCGAGGCATCTGACTTGGTGGGTGAAGAGGAGGCCATCGCGTGATCGTGCGGAACAAGGACGGCAACATCATTCGACTCTCTTTCAGGGGCGAACTAGGTGACACGATCCAAAGGAGGGCGTTGGCTTAGCTTTGGACCTTCCGTACGCCTCGCAAGGCTTCTGCAATGTCCTCACGAGCGCGTGAATGCGAACGTGACATAGCCTGGTTTATTATGGAAGGAGGAATCGCTCACAAAGGAAGGCCAGGATGACATCTACATACAGCGGTGGAACTCCTAGCGTCGGCGCGCGTGTACTGACGGCTGACGGCGACGAACTAGGCAAGGTCAAGGAAATCAGCGGCAGCTGCTTCAAGGTAGACGTGCCGATGCAGCCGGACTATTGGCTGGCAACCGATTGCGTTGCCAGTGGGACCGGCGGCGACGTCAAGCTGAGCTTCACGAAGGACAAGCTGGGCGACGCCAAGCAGGACGGACCGGAGCACAGGGGCCTGCATCCTCACAAGTAACGCTGCTCAGTTTCCGTGCAGAATCTCCGGGTCGCCAGGCCCGGAGATTTCTCTTGTGAGCAGACGGCTGCGCGAATCGGGTTGACGACTCAACCGTGTCGGAGTAGCTTCTCGACGCGTCAGTTAAGGCTACTTAATTAAGCCTTACCTCGCTAGGCGGGCGAACGCCCGAGGAGTACTGCCTGAGGACTACGCAACCAGGAGCAGGGTGTAAGGCCCCGGCCCGTCTCTCATAATTCGTGGCCTAGTCGGTGGGGGCAGGTCAGGCGGATGCCCACTGAGTCAAGTTCTTGTTTCAGGTTTCGTCGGGGCGCTATCACTGGATCCACTTGTTACGAACTGGACACTCGCCACGAGTCGAAGCGGGCATACCGCGCGGCCTGACCCGCGATGATGTCAGGCACCTTCTAACATCTCTCCCGGTCACGCCGACTGACCTTCGCGACCGGGCCATCATCCTGACCTTGGTCTTCATCGGCGGATAGATCGATGCCCACCGTCGATGCCGGTGTCTCGGGATAAGAACTCACCTCGGCACCTCCCGGCACTCTTCGTGCCTTTTTGCTTCACTCTATGTGAAGGGTACCCGGCCATCTCATCCCATTTTGATCGTGTAAGTGCGTGTTATCGCCGCGCTCGACGACAAAGACCGCAAGTCTGGCTCGCGGTTACTCATGTTCGTGTTCGGCCTCCTGCTTTGCCACCTGCACGGTTTTCACCAGGTTGGAGATCGCTTCATCCAGGGACAAGTTGTCTGCCCTCGCGCTCTTCTCAAGATCTTCGATTGTTAGGTACTCTGGATTGCCGTGGTCATCGTGGGGCAGCAGACAACCGCAAGTGAGACACATCGCTAATTTCCCTTTTGAAATGGTGCCCTCAAACGGCCGAGGGCGCGGAAGCCTAATCCATTATCCCTAAGACTGGGTCAGTCAGGGCGCCTTAGTGAGAGTTGGAGCAGCAAGACAGCGGGTCTTACAGAGAAGGATTAACCACTTCGCCTTTATTGGCAACTATTGCGGCCAGGACTTCCTGGTTTTCCCGCTCCGGCACATTGAAGTGGTCGAGTGCTTTAGAGATCTCCGCTCCTACCTCGTCGAACTCTTCTGATGTGATATGGAGGTCGGCATGCTCGGTCGCGATCACGAACCGGCCGGCGATCGGCAGCTTATGACACCTTGTCCTTGATTTCCTGCGCCTTATCCTTTACCCGACCAACAGTCTTCTGAACCTTCCCTTCCGCCTTCTGGCTCCTGCCCTCCGCCTGCAGCTGCTCGTCTCCTGCCATCTCACCGAGCTTCTCTTTACCCGCACCGATGACTTCTTTGCCCTTGCCCTTTATCTTGTCGCCGGTCATTTCTCTACCTCCTCCAACCAAAATAGGCCCTGATCCCTTCAGGCGATTGGTGAACCAGAAGGCAAACGCCAACACTATGCCTGCAACTATGACTCTCGAGACCAATGACCTCATGGTTTTGTCGCTACCTTTCTTTCCTTCTCCTGGTGCCGACATCAAAGAAACCCGCCGTCGCAGGGCCGGGTAGGGAGCCCTCTCGTGTCGCCCTTTCTGTCCCTCCTACCTAGACGTTGCTAGGAGGGGACCGACATTGTTAGAAGGCGGGGTAGTACCGCCGCGGCCGGCGCCCCACGGTGCGTACCCTGCAAGGGTGAGGAGTGAGACTGCGAGACCTATACCGCCGACGACGATGAGGATGGCACCAATAGTCTGGATGTTCATGCCAACAACCTGGAAGCTGACCGCGAATGCCAGTATCGCACCGACGGCGATGAGAATCAGGCTGGTTGCAGTGGTCACGGAGGTTCTCCTGGATAACGTGCGTTGTTCGAAATTCATCTTCGATCGACAGGCATCACGAAAGCGTTACCGTTTTCATAACGTCACTACGAAGGCAGCCTCCCGCGTTAAGCAGAACATCTTGCAGCCACGCTTCCCACCGCCGCGGAGACTGCCGTGACGTCGGGCGGCATCATCTCGCTTTCGAAGCCGGCCTCCGACGTCTCTGGTGAGACGAATCCGAGCGTGAAGAGGCTGGGACGACCCTGGTTCGAGCCAGGCGCGGATAATCATGAGGCCGTGGGATCGTGCAGCATCCCCTTATGTTAGGGAGCACGCCGTTACGGGTACTTACGGCTGTTGCAGGTGTTCGATAAGGGACTGGAACAAGTCAGTCGGTTCCAGGGCGAGTTCCGCGTCCAGCAATGCCCGATATTGCTCGTAAGCCGCGAGTGCCTCTGCCCTCTTCCCTTCGGCCAGATAAACCCGGATGAGGGCAGCATGGGCGGTCTCTCGCAGCGATTCCGCCTTCTCTGCTGCCAGGCCGCGCTGGTGGCATCTGCATAAGTTCCGGAAGCAGTAGTCGCTCGACGAGCGCGTCAAGCGCGTTCAGCCGCAATTTGCCGCCACTCTTCCGCCTCGGCGACAGCCCAATTGTCGTACTAGTCAGGCAGCCAGGTCGACCGACAAACGTTGAGATCGCCCGATCGCTCAAGTCGCCCTCTGTTTCCGTGCCGGATTGAGCAGTCAGTGAGCGGGCGAAGTTCGTCACTCGAAGTGGCACAGGTATGCCTTGGGCTTGCGTAACGCCTCGGTGACGCCTAAGGCATCACCTTGTAGGAGAAAGGGGGAACCATGGATCTTCTAACACTTCTCATAATCGTTCTCGTAGTCGCGGTTGTTCTGGGCGGCGTCGGCGCGCGTGGTCGCTGGGGCGGGCGGTAGAAGCCGCCACATTAGATTAACAATCGAAGATCTCGAGAAGAGCGCGAAGGCGGACAACCTGTCCCTTGACGAAGCTATCTCCAACCTGCTGAAAACCGTGCAGGTGGCAAAGCAGGAGACCGAACACGAACATGAGTGACCCCGTGCCAAACTTGCGGTCTGTCTTGCGCCAGGCACGACACTTGAGCCTTCCAAGGTCCGTGGCAGGCAGCGAGAAACGCATCATTCCGGATAGAGCGTCCGGGAAGGAGCAACAAGGCTGCGCGAATGAAGTCTTTCCGGCGGAACGAGGGCCGCTCAGGCTCTCCGAGCCCGGCACCGCTTCACAAAACCGCGAGCCGGGTCACCAAGAAACGCCTGAAGGCATCAGAGATTACCGTGATTGTAGGAGGTAGAGCATTGACCAGCGACAAGATAAAGGGCAAGGGCAAGGAAGTAATCGGTGCGGGCAAAGAGAAGCTCGGCGAGATGACCGGCGATGAGCGGCTGCAGGCAGAAGGCAGGAGTCAAAATGTGGAAGGGAAAGTTCAGAAGGCTGTTGGCCGGGTAAAGGATAAGGCGACGGAAATCAAGCGAAAGGTGACGTAACCTACCGAATCGCCGGCCGGTTCATGATCGCACCCGGAAGCGGGCCATTCGACACGGCCGGGCCCCTCGCGGCACGATTCCTAGAGGTGATTCGTAAACGCGGACGGCCCGCTGCGACGCGTTGGCGGCGGAACTTCGTTATGCTTCGCGAAGGCTAATGAAAGACCAGAAGGCGAAGAACGGCAGCCGCGCCTTTCGGGGGCTGGCGCTGGTCTTCGTCCTGACTTTCGTCAACCTGATCGGCGCTGCTCTCGCGGTCACCGCGCTCGGCGGCCTCGGCGAATGGACCCGCTGGCAATTTGTCGGGCTCTTCGGGGTGATCGAGACGGCGGCGGGCATCTCGAACATCTTTGCACCGAACATCTGGCATCTGCCCGCGGCGGAGCTCAACACCAGTGGACGAACACAGGTAAGGCTCGCCGCCTCCACGATGTTCTTCCCACACTGGGGTGGCGCCACGCGCGCCGCTGCCGGCGTCATCCTGATTCTCGCGTCGGGTTTCCATGAGGTCTGGTCGCCTGCTAGCGTCCTGCTTCTCCCCTTCGAAGCGGCCACCGTCGTCTTCCTGCTCGCGGTCTCGGCGACGATCGCCAGGCTAGGTGTCGCTTACCCTGACACTGATACGGTCCAGTTCATCTTGAAATGGCGATCCAAGGACAGGGAACTCGAGCCGCTGAGCATCACCGCGTCAATTCAGCAGTTTGTGTTGGGAATCCTGACGCTGCCCGCAGTGAAGATCCTCGCCCCGGGCGCCATGTTCGGCCCGGAGCTGCGGCCTTCAACCGAGGCGCTGCTCTTGTCAATTGCGCTTGCCGGAGTCACCGTCTTGACGACCGTGCTGCTCTGGACGGGGCGCATACAGTGGCGCGCCCCTCGCGAGCAGAAGCGTGAAGCTGAGGCGAACGCTTGAAACGGGGCTGGGAATGCTGGCCGCTTTAGGCCAGCATCAAAATCAGAACGACCAACAGAATGAGGACGAGTGCACCACCGCCGATATACATGCTTTTTCTCCTTCCCAACACCGTACGGAACTCCGACCCCTGGTCGAAGGTCACGGAATTCTCCTGAACGACTTGTGCCTGGGCTGACGAGCAGTCTGGGATTCTTGGGGGGACTTGCCCGCAGCCTCAGTAGTAGGCTAAGCCGCCCGGCGTCACCGGAGCGTTACGCGGCGGTCGTTCGGTCAGGCCGTGGAAATCAAATGCGGCTGGGCTTGTCGCTCAACGCCCCGGTCCCTCGGTGGTAACCGCGCGTCTGAACTGCCGATCTCCGCGCAATTTGCACGACCGGCAGGCTGAGGAAACTCAGCCATTTGCTGCGGCGGCAACGGCGAGCAGAGAGGTACACAGCCTTCATCGATGCGCCTGAAGACAGCGATAACAGCGTAAAATGACGCGCTGGAGGAACGGGCGGACACCGACGACCCGGTTCGCATACATCTGCGGGAGACTCGAAGTTTTTGCTCCTTTCAGCAACGGACGAGAAGCACCTGGCGCGCCAGATTGAAGACGCCCCAGCGGTGCCCTTCAGGGAGCAGGACCATGATAAACAGGAAAGAATCGAACCAGCCCAAATTCAAACCGATGCAGACCGTGCCGCTCTTGCTCGCCGGCGGGACGGGGTTGCTATTCCTTCTCATGAAGCTCTTCGGACATGGGAAAGGTACGGGTTTCAAAAGTCACAAGCACGAGTCT
>CAZNHI010000070.1:0-8905 GCA_964572535.1 uncultured Dehalococcoidia bacterium | reverse complement strand
GTTTCATGGTCGAGTACGTCGTCGATGAGGTCGTGTACAAGCGTGAGGTAGATCCGGCCACGGGCGAGACGCGGTGGCTAAAGCATGTCGTCGCGTCGATCCGGGACACGGAATCGAAGCTGGATAAGAATTGGCGTCAGTTCTCGTTCACGGAAGGCGTGGCCGATCCCGCGAAGAACTTCACGGCCGCGCACCTGGAGGCGAAAGACGCCATCGAAACGAAATTCGGTTTGAAAGGGTAGGCGATGAAAGCTTTACGGAAGCTGGCGTTGGTCGTTGTCGCCGTCGCTCTTTTGGCTGCGGCGAAATGCGGATCTGTCCGGGGGAGCTGCTCGCGGTCGCCGGATGGCACCGTGACCTGTACCGTAGAGCACCAGCACGGCCAGGAGGCGAAGTGAGTCCGGCGGAAACCAACAAATCGCTCGTCGGACAGGTGAAGACGTTCATCCGGGATCTGGGCTTCCCTATTTTCGTGGCCGTCTTCATGCTCTGGGATCGGACGTCGGTGACTCAAAAGCTGATCTCGGTCATCGAGCGGAATACGGTTGTCTTGGAATCCATCGGGAAGAAGCTGGGCGTGGAAGTGGTCGCCGCGAATCGGTGAAGAAATGAGTGTCGAGGAAACCGTTGCCCGTGCACGGGCTGTTCAAGAGAATCATCAAGCCATTCTCTCGGCTACGGCTGCGGTTGTAGGGTCTGCTCCTGTGGAGGTGCAGAAGCCTGCGCTACTGGCGGCTCAGAATCAAATCGGTTCACTTCGCCGTAATTATGTAGCCCTTGAGCTTCCCCGCTTCGGCGTTGTCGGTGTCACGTCGCTTTCGACTTTCGACCACGAGCAGGCGGTTGTTCGGAGCGTTGCTTTGGATCTTGCTGATACCGAGGCTCTCTATCAGCGGGCTTTATCAGCTCACGGGGATCGGGCGCGGCTCCTGGCATTGTCGAAGGAGACGGCGGCAACGGTAACGGTGAAGGCGGCGGGGGATACCGCGAAAGCAATCGCGAGCTTCTTTTCCGACGCGGTTAAAAAGGTGGCTGAGAGTGTCGGTGGCCCGATCGGCCTGACGGTCGGTGCGCTTATTGTCCTAATTGTAATTCTGAAGTTCTCGAAAAAGTAGTATACTCTCCCGGATTCAAAGGGAGGGTTCATGTCGGATTACGATCCTGCCGTGCTACGAAAGTTCTCGGACATCATGTATAAGCGGGCTTTCACGTCGATCCTGTGCTGGTCGTTTTTGGGTGCCGTCGCCGGATGGATTGGGAGTCTCTTTCTTCGGGTCCAATTGTCGGGCGTAACTGCTGGTGGCTTTATTTTAACGGCGGTGGGCGGGTTGATCGGGTTCTTGATCGGTCGGGAGCGTGCCTACTGGTACAAGCTGGAGGCGCAACGCACGCTCTGCCAGCTACAGATCGAGCAAAATACGAGAAAAGGTATTGATCCGTGATCTCGAAAAATGTTACGAGAAAAATAATTTTCGACTTGCTTCTCGGGGGATCGTGGGATAAATTTCCCTCCGATGGTAGCCATCACGAAAACTTTCGCCCGGCCCGGAGCCACTTCGGCTACCATCACCGGGTCGGGTAAAAATCACTTCTCGGCCCACCTCGTCTCTTCTCCCCGCCTCCGCGCCCTATAACGTCCGGCTGCTCATTGCAGTCATTATCGGACGTTGTTATAGGGCCGGTGAAAAGGAGAAAAGAAGATGAGGAGGTGCTGGGAAGGCTGGAGGGTATATGCCGAAGCGTCGTCCGCCGAAGAAGTTGGAATTCCCCAAGGAGAAGCTCCGTAGTCACGCGTCCCCCAATGTAGCATCTGGCTCCGAAAAAAACCACCCCCTCATCTACGTCCGCCCCCCTGAAGGCGCATTCCCCGCCTCCCCGTTCTCGTCTCCCGGAATGACGCTTCGGGATTACGCCACGCTCCAGATCCTCCCGCATTTCGTTCAACGGATCATCGAGCTTTCCGTCAGTCGCGGCGTAGAGCCGGACGACGCCCAACTCGACATCTGGACGGTCGCCGCCTTCCGCTTGGCCGACTCCTTCCTCCGAGTTCGGAAGGGTCAAAAGGTGGCTCAGTAATGGCCGGACACGACGACCACCACTGCGGGGACCGGGAGTCGGGATGCTTCGGCGGCAAGACCTGTAAATGCCTCTGCCTCTTTTGCTCTGCCTCTGAATGTCGCGGCTGTGGATACTGCGAGGCTTTAGAGGAGGCTGGGCAATGAGCGGGTGTGAATGGGGGATTCTCTGGCTGATCGTGGCTCCTGCGCTGGCGTGGGGGCTCGGGGTCTTCATCGGCAGGAAGACTTCTGGTTGCTGGAGATGCGGGCTTAAAGCTGAAGTCTGCAACGGCTGCGCTGTGGACCTGGGCGAGTACGAATCCGCTCTCAAGCGGAAGGGACAGCCTCGTGGTTAGCTTGCTGGAGGCGCGGGCCTGTCCGGACTGCAAGGCGCAATCACACGCCCGGGCGACGTACTCTGCCGGCCCGGTGCGCTGTCCGTCATGCCGATATCGGCGAGCTCTCATTCGGTCGAGGAAGTCCCCCGCCGGGACGTTCTACTGCGCCCCGTGCGAAGTCGAAGTGACGCTTGGCGGTCGCCGCCAGCATGAAATGTCGGGGATGCATCAGGTCCACCAAACCATCAGCTTGGGGGCCTTGGCGTGAAGGTTTCGTGCCCTGAGGCTTATGACACCCTCGCGAGTTCGAATAGGTACCTCTGCGCTACTGGGATGCTGCTGGCTTCGGCTGGGGTCCCAAAGGAATCTCCGGTTCTGGAGAAGCTCAGAGAGGCCGTAAAGGCCGTCAGAATCGCCCGGGAGGCCTTGGAGGAGTTGGGAGTCGTGCGAGGCATGTTGTAGGCCTCGCAGGTGGTCGGGAGGACCTTGGTAGGGACCTCTAACCTCCGCTTACCACGGGGGAAACGGTCGCCTGCAAGGCTTACAGCGGGTCGGGTTGGCCCTGGGAAGAGAGATAGGGGAACGGATGCCGGGAGAGTCGGACACTTCACCTCGCCTTACCCTCTCAATTAACGAGGCTTCGGGGGAAGCACACGCCCCCGAAGCCTCGGATTATTTCGACATCCAGTTCAAGGCCCTGTGCGCCCCTGCCGCGGTGCTGACGCTGGAAGATCCTTCCGAATCTGTTATGTTCACCTCTGGCCAAACCTCAACCGAAAAACAGGCCTCCATCTGGCCATCAAACCTCCCCAAACCGGGTGAAGTCGTCCGGGGCAAGGGGTGCGGGGATTGGGGGGTGGCCG
The DNA here is from genome assembly GCA_964572535.1 of uncultured Dehalococcoidia bacterium. Lineage (GTDB taxonomy): Bacteria > Chloroflexota > Dehalococcoidia > DSTF01 > WHTK01 > WHTK01. Next base: position 5,647 of record CAZNHI010000070.1, on the reverse strand, counting down.
TCTGTGGGTGTAAAGCCAAAGCCGTCCCCTCCCACTGCAACCGCTTGGATTGCCCCCTCTGCGCTGACCATCTGCGGGCGCGGCGGGCCCGCCGGATCTTGGCCCGCCTGGACGCCGGACGGAACGGGCGCCCGGTCGTCTATACCGTCTTCACGGTCCCGCCGGAGGACCGGGAGCGGGCGGCGGACGTCAAGACGTGGAACAAATGGCGGCGCAAAATCTGGAAGTGGATGAAGGAAAACCTCCTCGCGCAATTTGCGGTCGAGCGAACCGATCCGTGCGGCGATGACCGCGTGAAATGGCACCCCCACTTGAATTTCCTGTGGGTGCAACGTGCTGGTACTCGGGCGTTTATATCTCCGAAAAAGCTGGAGGAATTGAAACTCGCGTGGCAGGAAATCATCGGCGCGTACCGCGCCGTCAACGTCTATACCAAGTATTCGTCGGAGGAAAAACAGATCCGCCATTGGGCCTCCTACCTCGGCAGGACATGGCCGGAATGGCGCAAGTCGGTCCCCAGGCATGTGACGATGCGCTGGCTCGGGAAGTATCCGAAAATCGAGCCGGTAGAGGGTGACGGCTCCTGCAACGAATGCGGCGAGTACGTCGAAATCCTCCGCGTCCGGGATCGAGGGCAAGCGGATCTGTACGTCCATAACGGCGCGGAATTCTGTAGGGCAGAACTTCGCCGCCGTCGCCGGGAGCATATCGGGCCAACGTCACACGATTGGGGTCGGAAATAAGGAGGGAGATACTCCGTATGGCTGACAAATTCCTTGTGCATGGAGCGGAAGCGATCATGGTTTGGCCCTGGGCGAATGCACCTTCGGCCATGCGCCAGCTGTCCACGGTTGGAGGGCGCGAGGACTGGGTGGCCTACGTCCCTCCCTGTTACGAAAACGAATGGCGATGGTGGATTACGGATAGCCCGGCGTTCGATTTCTTCGACGTCCAGGATCACCAGTACATGGGCGGGACGGTTTTGATCGGGAGCTACTCATGAAGGAGAACGCGGGACGGTCTTTGGTTTTTGAGCCCTGGATGAAGGAGTTCGTTCGAGGTCGTCATTCCCGGGAGGAATGGGATGAATTCCTTGATTACGTCGCGGCGGGGCCTTGGGGAAGGCGGTGGCTTCGGTGTAGGGCTCTGCTGGGTTTAGGGCTTCTCGCGGCTGCTGTTCTATGTGGAGCCATTTGGTTGGGAGCAAACGCATGATCGAAGCCTCTGACGTCACGGTCATGGAGGACTGGGAACAGGGAGATCACAAGCCGATTCCCGGAAAGCCTCGCCGTCGTTGCCCTCAGTGCGGGTATAAGCGGTACGACGTGCAAACCCGCCCGGATGGATACGCACAAGAAATCCACGATGAATTTGACGCCACGTGGGTGGCTTGTGGGGGCTGTGACCATCAAAACGACATGGATATTTAAGGGGGACGGTATGGGTGAAACGGCTCTTCCGCCGACGTTCGGGGATCTGCTCAAGAAGGTCACGGCTCTCGAGGAGAAGCTCGAGGCGGCGATCGTGGGCGGGGCTTCGGCGGAATACGTGAAGGGGCTCGAGGCGAAAATCAAAGCACTCGAGGAAAAGATTCTCGTGGCGAAGACCGCTGTGGCGGATGAGGAGGTCGTGCAGGATCAGAAAAAAGGAGGGCTTTGGCCTTGGGTAGAATGAAGAAGGTCGGGCCTCGCGCGGAAAAGGCGGCGGTGCTCCGCATCCTGGCGGGTAAGTCGGACCCTGAAAAGGAAGCCTTAAGGCTCGGCGTCCACGTCCGGACGGTCGAGAAGATGGTGGCGCCCCACCGGCCTATAATGGTGGAGGCTCCGGTCGAGGTGGGACAGGTTCCGCCGCCGGTTTCGCCGTCGGTTTCCGAATCGCCGGAAACGCCGGGTAATGCCGTTTCGCCGGAGGTGAAGGCGGAAACCGGCGTAAAAACGCCCTATCAGCAAGCGATGGAGGCAGCGGAAGGGTCGGGAAAGACGGAATTGACCACGGGCGAGGTCGAGGCGGCGGTCAAGATGGCCGAACATCAAGACGCCGACATGTGCCTCGAGATCATCGGCGGTTTGAAAACGTCGGTCGGCTGTACTTTGGCGGGTGCGCGGTTCGGGCTCCCCCCGATGGACCCGGAAGTGCAGAAGCTCACCGGCCTGGGGGTCACGGCGACGGCGGTCGTCAAGGCGAATGCGGTCATTATCGCCCCGCAACTTCGCAAATGGATGGGCGGATGGGGACCGATCGCCCTGGCTCTCTCGGCGGATATGTTCGCCATGATGATCGGCTTGAAGGGCCTCGCGGTGAAACGCGGGACGATGAAAAAGCCTCCGGCCTCAGAGGCGAAAGCTCCCCTTCTCCATCTGGCTCCCGCATCCGAACCCCAAAAGCCTCCGGCTCCTTCCGGCTCGGCTTTCATGGGCGTTCCGGGAGCTCCTCCCCCCGCCGGCGGATTGGCGGCGGCGGCATGATCACGTTCGCTTGGATACTGCTATGCGTGTGCGTCGGCTTGATCGTCGTCGTTGTGCTGGATGATATTGAGAGGGGGTTCGGTGCGGGAAAATGACATGACGCTGTGGTTAGAGAACCAGGTTATGGGGCGATTCTGTTTGACTCAATTCGGGTTGCGGTCCATGGTCACGCGGCGGATGGTGTTTCATCTGTGCGCTTCCGGGGTTTTCGATTCGGTGCGGGTAGACAGGCGGGGTGAAGATGGGGTCGTCAGGACGGTGTTTGACGCAAGAGGGGCTGACATGGGGGCGAGGGTGGCTGAGTTTTACGGGAAGGCGTTGGTGGATGCGCTGGATTCGTCGGTCGATCCGGGGTCTCTTTTTGATTGGGATTAGATTGGAGGAGAGAATGATGGGTGGTTTTAAGTTTGAGGTTCCAGGCTTGATCGTGTCGTCGGTGTCGTCGGTGGTGCCTGTTGTAAAAGAACATTGCGACGATAAGGTGCGGCTGGGGTCTGAATTGGGGCTGGGGTGGTGCGCCTGGGTGACCTGGGTGAAGTGCGGGCAGTTGAGGGGTCATGGGGGGCAGCATAGCGCGGTTTCGCCGGGTGGGGTATCGGCTGAGGCTTGGACGGGTAAAAAGTGCGGCGAGTGTGGCGTGGTGAAAGGCCGCTCCTGGGGGGCGGTTCCTGTCGAGATCCGATGGTAGTAAACGGGCGTCTAGGCTGTTACTGGTACGTCGGCGAAACTCAAAGCGGCAAGTCCAAGAAGGCGTTCGCGGACTTGCAGGCTGACGTGCTGGGGACGGGTCGCCCATTCCTGATCATCGACCCGATGCCCGCGTGGAATTTCGAGCACATGCATCACGAGGAAACGTGGCAGCGTGTTCTTTGGAAGCTGTACGAAAGGGGGGCTCATGCAGTCTTTACTCCCAATGAGGAAACCGGCGACGACGACGTCAGTCGGCTCATGCGGGCTATCCGAAAAGCTGGAAATGTCCATGTCCTATTCGACGAAGCGTCCTTCTTCATGTCCAAGGACAGGATATCTAAAAGTACGTCTCGAGCCCTCCGGGGGTGGGCGCATTCTCACAACACTTTCCGTATGGTCACCCAAAGGCCTGGGGACATTCACGGGGACGCTTACGCGTGTGATCCAGAAGTCTATGCGTTCAAAACCCGCAAGGTGAGCGATCGGGAGCGGCTCCGGGATGAGTTCGATTTTGATATGGATGCGCTTAAGTGGTTGAGGGAAGGCGAGTTCCTCACGTATAAAAAGGGGTTCTGATGAAGCGGAAGAAGCACTCCAACCTCCGCGTTTCGGTCACGCTTTCGGTCCCGATGGCGCAAAACCTCGAGGACGTTTTGAAGGCGGACGGGCGTTCGCTCTCCGAGTTCACGCGCGATCTTTACGCGGAACGCATCGCGGATTTCCATCGCTCCAGATTCGCTCTCGTAAAATAGTAGTGCGTCTGTAGCACCTCCGGCACACCTCCCAGCATCCCGCACGACGCCGACGGCTCTTCCCTCCCCCACCGCCACTCACCTCGCGGTATATATCCCCGTCGATTGAGAAAAAATTTAAGGGGATGCAGATGAATTTCGGACGCATGGCGGCGAACGCGTTTGGCGCGGGCGTGGGTGTCTGGGTGGCTGAAGGCTGGGTCGTTCCCGCCATCGCCAATGTCGTCGGTGGTTACCTCAAATACAACATTCACTCTGAAGACTATCGCTTCGGGGTGGACGACGTGATCGTCGGCGCGGTCGCCCTGGCCGGGGCCGCTCTCGCGAACGTGGCCTATTCCAAGGTCGCCAAGTAGGGCTTCGGGTCGAACGCTTTTTATTGTCGGAAAAATACGCGGGGGATCAGATGGGAAAATGGGCGCGGTCGGCTTCGAAGGCGGCTCAGGCGAGCACGGCGGAAATTCTGAAGTTTTACGAGAGTGAAATCCCGGGCGGCGAGGGGATTCAGCGGTACGGCGTCACATTGACGGGAGCCGCTCGAGACTTTGACGCCCTGAACTGGATCACGGTTCAGGCCGGAGGTCTGCCCGTGTGGTCGTGCTCGGAATTGCAGCACGCGGCCATCCTCCAGAGGCTCGGTAAAAAGGCCGGTCCCGCTGCGGCGGCCACGCGGTTCTCGATCCCGTTCGATCTGCTCAACGTCTACGGGCCGAACGTCTGTTCTTTCCCTCGTCTCAAGAACGCCTCGATCCTGATCGACGTCGACAACACCCCCTCGGCGGTGGGCACGGTGAAGGTCTCCCACAAGTACGCGGACCCTCTCGTCGAGACGAAGTTCTTCCCGATGTATCTGGCGACGGACGGCAACATCGGGGCCTCGGCCTCTCCCGGTCGCTTCCAGATCAGCCAGCCGGGCCTCCTGGCCGGGTTCACCATCCCGCGCACGACGAGCTTGACGTCGATCCGGGTGTACACGGGCAACAACATCCTCGTGGATCTCGACGGAGAGCAGTTCCTCGAGGCGACGGAGCCCGAACAGGGTTCCACCGTCAGCCTGAACGCGTTCTATCTGCTCGACACTCCGGTGCCCATCGTGGCGGGCTCCTCGTACATCGAGGTCATCGTCGATGGATCGTTCGCGGCGACGGATGACATTGCGCTCCTGACGCTGGTTCCGCAGGGGACGATCTAATCCGACGGCTCTCGGTTTCAGGGGGTTGAATGGCTTCGAAGAGAGTCAAGCGGGCTATCCGGGGAGCGGCGAAAGTCGCGTCGAAGGTGGTCCCCGTCGCGGCAGGGCTCATCGGGGGTCCGGTCGCCGCGCTGCTGAGTGCCCCGGCGACGGTGGCACTCGGACAGGTGGGGCCGACGAAAAACGCCGGGAAACAGGCTCTCCGGGACCTGACGACGGTGGGCGTGGCGGCGGTCGGCGCGGGCGTCTACAACGCCATCTCCGGAGCCAACGTCTTCGCGTCTCCCATCGGGATCTCGACCCCTTGGTATACGCCTCCCCCTCCGATCTCTCCCCAGCAAATCGCTGCGGCTCAGATGATCGGAAGCTCGTTCGGGGGCGGCGTTGGGGCTCCGGTGCAGGGGATCACGGCGGTGGGTGTGGCTTCGAAGGCCGCGGGAACTTCCTTCCTGGCAACGCTCGGGAATACGGCTCTCACGTTCGGTAAGGAAGCTCTCGGGACGGTGTTGGGCGGCAAGCTCCCCTCCCCTCCGGGCCCGGGCGGGTCC
>CAZNHI010000069.1:0-8909 GCA_964572535.1 uncultured Dehalococcoidia bacterium | reverse complement strand
CGGACAGGGCCGTGGTGCAGGAGGGTGAATAGCTTTGGCAACCGTATATGAGCGAGTGCGGAAGATTGTCGTTGACCAACTCGGAGTTGACGAGGATCAGGTCGTATCGTCCGCCTCGTTCGTCGATGACCTAAACGCCGACTCGCTCGACCTCGTAGAGCTGATCATGTCCCTCGAGGAAGAGTTCAGCAAAGAAGGCAAGGCGCTCGAGATCTCGGACGAAGACGCGGAGAAGATCGTCAGCGTCCAGGACGCAATCGACTACCTCAAAGACCTCGGCATCGAAGACAACTAGCCGAGTCTCTTAGCCAGCCAATCGGAGCCAGGCAACGCCTGGCTCTTTGCTGTTGTGCGGCATCCCTGCGCGCCTGTGCGGCGTAATTATGTTTGGGGTAATCTGTTTGTGAGGTTTCATGCGTAAGATGCGGGGCCGAAGCCAGGGATGCAGAGGGAGTAGCTAGGATGCAGATGTTCGGCATCGGCATTCTGGAGCTTATGGTGATCATGCTCCTGACTGTGATCGTCGTGGGGCCGGATCGCCTGCCTGCGGTCGCCGCCGACATGGCGCGCTGGATTCGTCAAGGACGTGCCTACGCCCGCCACATGATGGGCGACTTCAACACCGTTGTCGCGGAGTTGCAGAAGGAGGCAGGGGCCAACACCGAGGACCTGAAGGAGATCACCAACCTCCTGACACGCCACACCGGCGACATCGGCAAGGAGCTTACCAAGGTCACCCGAGACCTCGAAGACTCCGGCGACCTCGAATCCAAGAAGGCCAGCGCGCCAGCCAACGTAGTGCCTACAGACGCGGTGCGTAACGGCGACTCCGAATCTGCCGAATCGTCAACGAATGGCACGAACGGCGATAGTCCCCCCGGCCCGGCCGAAGAGAAGCCCTGGTACGTGCCGGAGAAGCCCAGGCGAGCGCCCAGGCGGCGCTCCGGCGAGTAAATGAGCGTAGCGACGCCAAACCCACCGACAAGGCAGGACGAGGATCCTAAAGGCGACGGCGAGGGCGGCAACCTCACCATCCTTGGACATCTTCAGGAGCTGCGCAAGCGCCTGATGATCTGCGCCGGCGCGGTAGGCATCGGCTTGGTCGTCGGCGGCGTCACGGCCAACACCGTCTTGCGCTGGATGAAGGTTCCGGGCGAAGACAAAGTCGAGAACTTCAACCTCATCTTCACCGAGCCGCTCGAATACTGGACTACCTTCTTCCGCGTCATGCTTCTGATCGCGATCACGATCGCGATGCCAATTATTATCTGGCAGGCCTTTGCGTTCATCAGTCCTGGACTCACACGTAAGGAGAGGAAGTGGGCCTACTTCGTTGTGCTGGGAGCCAGCGGCATGTTCATAGCTGGCGCGGCCTTCGCTTACTACATAGAGCTGCCGCCAGCATTGAACTTCCTGCTCGATGGTGGTGGTGTTGCATCGCCCTTCATCTCGGTGAAGAAGTACGTAGACTTTGTGACGCGGCTGATGCTGGTTACGGGGCTGGTCTTCGAAACGCCGTTCCTGGTCATGGGGCTGGCAAAGGTTGGCCTTGTTCACTCCCGCAAGCTGCTGAGCTGGTGGCGCTTCTCCTTTGTCGGCGCCTTCATCGTCTCGGCCATCGTCACGCCATCTATCGACCCGATTACGCAGACTCTGGTCGCCGTGCCGATGATCATCCTCTACTTCGTCGGCATCGCGATGGCCAAGCTGGTCGAGAAGACACCGATCATCCCGCGGGTTTAAGCGAGCGCATCGGCTATAGCAGATTAACAGTTACTCGTTGACTGGCCATGGTGCCGATGCTAGGATCGTTGCATTCCGGACGAGGTACCTGACGAGTTTGTCACTCACCCAATCTGCCGTCTTTGAGAATCGAAACGAGGCGCCTCAGCGCCTCGTCCCCTGCGTGGCGTTTGCGGTGCAGACATGGTAGCCGTCGAAGAGAAACAGAGCGCTCTAGCACTGCTCAACGCCGGCGTTAACGGCTGTCACGCCTGTCCCCTCGGTACCCAACGCACGCGGGCGGTCCCCGGCGAGGGCCCGGTTGACGCCGAGATCATGCTGGTCGGTGAGGCGCCGGGTTACTACGAGGACCAGCAGGGCAGGCCGTTCGTCGGAGCCGCGGGGCAGTTCCTGGAGCAGCTGCTGGGCAGCATCGGCCTCAAGCGCACCGATGTGTTCATCGGCAACGTGGTCAAGTGCCGCCCACCGGGCAACCGCGACCCGCTGCCGGAGGAGATCAGCTCCTGCGCCCACTGGCTCGGCGAGCAGTTCGAAATCATCCGTCCCCGCGTCATCGTCACGCTGGGTCGTTACTCGCTGGCGCGCTTCCTGCCCGGCACGCCGATAGGCAAGGTGCACGGCCAGGGCCGAAAGCTCAACGGAACCTGGATAGTCCCCATGTACCATCCAGCCGCAGCCTTGCATCAGGGATCGCTGCGTAAGACGATCGAGGACGACTTTAAGAAAATCCCTGCTTACCTGGAGCAGGCCCGGCACGAATACACACCACCGCCTCAGCAGCTGGCGCCCGTCGCGGCGCCGCAGCAGGAGCCTAATCAGATGAAGCTTTTCTAGTGGCAGACAACAACAAGCTACGGGTCATCCCCCTGGGCGGTCTCGGCGAGATCGGCAAGAACATGCTGTTGCTCGAGTTCGGCGACGACATGATCGCGATCGACGCCGGCCTCATGTTCCCCGAAGAGGACATGCTGGGCATCGACCTCGTGATCCCAGACGTGACCTATATCGAAGAGAACAGCGCGAAGTTCAAAGCCATATTCCTGACCCACGGGCACGAGGACCACATCGGCGGGTTGCCGTACATCCTGCGGCGCGTGCTGGCGCCGATCTACTGCACGCCCCTGACATCGGGGCTCCTCGGCGTCAAACTCAAGGAGCATCGCCTCCAGAACACCACAGAACTGCGCACGATCCTCGCCGGCGAAACCGTGCAGATCGGCGTCTTCCGCGTCGAGGCGTTTCAGGTGGCGCACAGCGTGCCGGACTCGGTGGGCTATGCGATCCACACACCCGTCGGCACCGTGATCCACACAGGCGACTTCAAGCTGGACCACACGCCGGTCATGGGGCAGCTGACCGACCTCTCACGCCTCGCTGAGCTGGGCAATCAGGGCGTGCTGCTGCTGCTCGCGGACTCAACTTACGCTGAGGTGCCCGGCTACACGCCCTCGGAGCGCATCGTTGGTGAGGCGCTGACCCAGATCATGTCGGCCGCCGAAGGTCGCGTCATCGTCGCAACCTTCGCCTCGCTGATCGCGCGCGTCCAGCAGATTATCGATGCGGCGGACGTGACGGGTCGTAAGGTGTTCGTCACGGGCCGCAGCATGATGGACAACGTGCAGATGGCGCGCGAGCGTGGCTACCTGGACTTTCCGCGTGAGATGACACTCAACGTCAACGAGCTCAAGAGCATGCCGCCGGAAGACGTAGTTGTCATAACGACAGGCAGTCAAGGAGAACCGACCTCGGCGCTGACCCGCATGGCCAACGGCGACCACCAGCACGTCCAGATCCAGCCCGGCGACACCGTTGTGCTCTCCGCCTCGCCGATTCCCGGTAACGAGTCGCTGGTCTACCGCAATGTCGACAACCTCTTCCGGCTCGGCGCCCGCGTCCTCTACAACCGCACCGATAATGTCCACGTCCGCGGCCACGCAGCCCAGGAAGAGCTGAAAATCATCCAGGCGCTGGTCAAGCCGAAATTCTTCGTGCCGGTCCACGGTGAATACCGCCATCTGGTGTTGCACACTCAGTTGGCGCGCCAGATGGGTGTAGCCGAAGAAAACGCAATCGTCTTGGTCGACGGCGATGTGCTGGAGCTGGACGGCGAGACCGCCACCCTCGGCGAACGCATATCCGCCGACTACGTCTACGTAGACGGTCTCGGCGTCGGCGATGTTGACCACGTCGTCCTGCGGGACCGTCAGCACCTGGCTACCGACGGCATGGTGGTCATCATCCTGGCTGTGGACAAGAAGACCGGTAAGCTGATCGGCCGGCCGGACGTGGTCTCCCGCGGCGTCACCAGCATCGACGAGTCGGACGACTTACTGGAGCGCACCAAGGACGCGGTCGTCGACGCGCTAGGGGCCGAAGGCGACCATATTGCGGAGTGGTCGGCGGTGAACCAGAAGGTGCGCGAGGCGGTGGCAAAGTTCCTCTACACAGAGACCCACCGCCGGCCCATGATCATGCCCGTCGCCGTCGAGGTCTGAGCCCTTGCGGCCGGACGAAGTCGCCAACTGCCACGCGATAGCGCTGCAGCACATCGAGGGCGGCGCCGCTGGTTCCCTTACGGTCGCGGAGTACGGCGGCTCCATTCCGTTCGACTTCCGGCGCGTCTACTACATGACCGGGATCGCGGACTCGGGCGCAGTGCGCGGCCGCCACGCCCACAAGGCGCTGCAGCAGGCACTGTTCTGCGTCAACGGCTCCGTGCGCCTGGATCTGGACGACGGCACGCATAAGGCCAGCGTCGTCCTCGATAAGCCCCACGAGGGGGTGTACCTGGGGCCTCTGCTCTGGCACGAGCTACATAATTTTTCGCCGGGCTGCGTAGTCCTGGTCTTCGCCGCCGCGGAGTACGACGAAGGCGACTATCTGCGCGATTACGATGGCTTTTTGGCGTACGTGACGTTGCGGGGTCAGACATAGGAGCTACGCCTCAAGCAACCGGCGCGACTTCGCCTTCGACGGCGCCGGTATCGACCCGTTGCCCTTCTCCAGCAGGCGTGCCATCTCCGCCAGCAGATTGGTCTCAGAGTGCAGCGTCATGCTCAGGCCGTTGAGCAGGCCCATCACGCGCCCGACGAACAGCAGGTCAGCCGGGATCTTGATCACCGGATTGGCGCGCAGCAGGCGCAGCAGGTCTCGGTAAGACGTAGCGAACATCTTGGGGTCGGCCCAGCCGGCGTTTGTGGCCGTCATCTCGCTGGCGATGTCGCCGACGTAGGTGCGCCCTAGCTCCTCGTAGCCCTCGGCGGTGTCCTGCTTCATGCGGAAGCCGAGGTCGCGGAAGGTCTTGCCCAGTTCTTTTTTGTCCTCGGCCAGCAGCGCCCTTGTCATCTGCGCGAACACGAAGCGGAACTGAGGGCCAATTTCCTTAACCTGCCCGAAGTCGACCAGGATGAGCTGGGGGCCGGGACCGACGAGCAGGTTGCCGGGGTGCGGGTCGGCGTGGAACAGGCCGTGCTGCAGCAGCATCTCACTGAACGCCACGATCAGCACTTTCGCGATCGCCGCGCTTTCGACGCCGAGACGCTGCAGTCCCTCCGCGTCCGTGATCTTCACACCTTCGACGAAGCGCATGACCAGTAGCCGCCGCGTCGTGTACTCCCAGTACACCTCCGGCACCACGATGTCCTCGACGTCGGCAAAGTTCTTCGCGATTTGTTCCGAGCTCTTACCTTCATGGATGAAATCAAGCTCTAGCGGAATCATCTTGTTCATCTCTTCCGAGATGAAGCTGAAGTCGAGCGTGTGATCGAGGCGGCCCAGGATTGAGATGAACAGGTCGTTGTTCTTGAGGTCGTCCGTGACCAGGCTCTCGATGCCGGGGTACTGCACCTTAACCGCCACGATGCGCCCATCCTGCAGTACGGCCCGGTGCACCTGGGCCAGCGAGGCGGCGGCCACTGGCTCCGGGTCGAACTCCTTGAACACGGCCTCCAGCGGCCTGCCCAGCTCGGACTCGACGATGCGGCGCACGACGAGCATAGGCTCCGGTGGCACCTCGTCCTGCAAGCCCGCCAACACCTCGACGTACTCCTCCGGGACGATGTCGGGTCGGCTGCTCAGGAACTGCGCCGTCTTGATGAGCAGGCCCTGGTTGCGGACCGCTGCTTCGTAAAGACGCTGGGCGCTCCAGCGATGGTGCTCGTGGCGGCGCCGCTCAGCCCAGGTTTCGCCGCGTCGCTTCTCCTGCAGGCCGATCAGCTTATAGCCAACGTAGATCCGCGCCAGGACGAGCCCGACGCCGACGAAGCGGCGCAGGCGGCTACGCGGCGGACAGGGACGGGCGCGGTTGATTGTGAAGGGCATCTCGATCTATCTAAGCACGCGCCGCCGCAATGGGCGACGGGCTGCGCCCTGACGATCTGCGGCGTACCGGGTCTACGGCTCCGTCGCGTCCCAGTCGAGTGCCATCGCCGATGGGTTGTGCCGGTCGACCTTCAACGCAACGCTGTCGCCGGGCTGGAGCTGGGCGATGCGGTTGAGGGGGACGCCGATCTTCGCCTTCCCGTGCATCACCGGCCTGCCCGCTACCGCGATCTGGAAGGTCAGCATGTACACGGGCTGGTCCTCGGCGTCTGTCTCGCCCATAAAGGACGATTCGAGCACCGTACCCTTGCCAGCGATGCCGGTGGCCAGAATGCGAGCCTTGTCAGCTGCCGAAGCCGCGGGTGAGGTCGTCGTAGCAGTAGACGCATCTTGCGCTCTGATGGCGTCCCAGCCGGCTGGTGCAGGGCTCTGCGCGACGTCAGGGGCGCCCGAGAGGTTGTCCCATTCGATCACGAAGTTCATTTGGTTCGCCGGGTCCACCTTGACAGGGAGTGTCGCACCGCTCGTCAGCATGCCGAGGAGCATCAGCGGCACGATTTCCCGGGTGCTTGCCGGGTAGGAGCCGTGACGGACCGTCTCGATCTGCAGTTGCAGCTCGATCTGCGGTTGGTGGTTGATGTATAGCCCTGTCTGTCGCATCGAAATAATCGACGCCCGGCCGCTGATGCCGACCTCCTTGAGTCGCGCGACCTCCGCCGCTCGTTTGGCGACGGACTTCGCCCAGATGACAAGTCCGATGCCCACAACGCCGAGGATTACCGCGGTGAGCAGGAAACCAAAGCGCAGCTCCGGGATCATCAGGCCCAGCACCAGGAACATCCCGGTCAACGCCAGTTCTAAGATGGCGGTGCCCCAGAGCCACTTTGCCATGCTCGAAGTCACAGTCATGCCTCCGGGCGTAGATTCGCGATATCATCCAGCGACCGCCAGAACGCCGTCAAGAAACCGTTTCGCCGATAATGAGTCATGCACGAGTCATCGCCAACGCAACTTGAGACGCTGACATCTCTGCGCCGCCGGGGCCTGCTCTCCGCTGACGCCTACAACCTGCGTCTCGCTGTCCTGGGGGTGAAACCGCCGCAAACCGGCCGTCGGTCGCTCTGGCTGCAGCCGTTCGCCGTTCTGGTCGCGGTCGTAGGCTGCGTGGTTGGCATACCGGCCGTGGTCTTTCAGGAGCTCCAGGCGGGGTTTTTGATCGGCGCACTCGTGGCGGCGCCGGTTATCGAAGAGGCGATGAAGCCCGCCGGCATCTACATCTTGATGCTGCGCTGGCCACAGGCGCTGCTGGGTCGCCTGCACACCGCAATGCTGTCTGCTCTGGCGGGCCTGACCTTCGGGCTGATCGAGAGCTTGATCTATGTCAAGGTCTACTTCCCGGACGAGGGCTCAGACTTCGTGCTCTTCCGCTTCACCGTACCTGTCCTGATGCACACCGTGGCGAGCGGCATCGTTGGCTACGGGCTCAGCCGCACCGTAATCGACTGGGCCGCGGGCCGCGCGCCCTTCCCGAAGCTGACGCGCAACTTCTACTTCGCGGCCGTGGCGCTGCACGCGATCTACAACACGGTGGCAGTAATCCTGCAGCTAACAGGCGTCCTGGACTTCGACTAGCGGCGCGCCGCCCACTCGATGCCGCGGCGGATCAGCTCTTTGTACACCGGCAGGTTCCAGGGGCCGCGCTTGTCGGTCTGCAGCTGACCGCTGGGCGGCGTGTCGAAGGGGCGGTTGCAGTGGCCCAACGCCAGGTAGAGCACGCCGCCGGCGCCGACCTTGTGCCGGTACATCAGCGGGCGCCGTCCCTCCAGGACCTGCCGTCCGCCCAGCGCTTCCCCGCCCCAGCGCGTCTCCAGCAGTACCTCGACATCGTTCTCGTGGTCGATGACGTAAAGCTCGTCGTCGACCTCGAAGGGCTCAATGCCCTTGAGCAAGGGGTCGTTGGGCGCCGTGACCGTCACCGGGAAGTGCGTGTACGGCGGGTGCGTGATGAACTTGCTGCCCAGGATGCCCGGCAGGTGTGGGTTGCCCGCCACAGAGTTGCTGGCGTGAATCGCGAACCAGCGCCCGCCGTTCTCCAGAAAAGCGCGCAGCTGGTCACACCCGGCGTCCGTCACAGGCACCTGCGACGTGTAGCTGACCAGCACGTCGCCGTGAATCGATTCGTAGTCGTTGAAGGCGTCCGTACGGATGTCGCCCGCCACGTACAACGCCTCAGCCAGGCGCCAGCGCGCGAAGTCGAAGTCGTGGTTGCGCGCCGGGCTGCCACAGACCAGGTTGGCGAGAAGAGGGGGCATCGGTCAGATGGCGCGCAGCAGCCTGGCAGCGTCTTTGGCGAAGTAAGTGATGATGATATCGGCCCCCGCGCGCTTGATCGCGGTCAGCACCTCCAGGGTCACCTGGTTCTCGTCCAGCCAGCCGTTCTGCGCCGCCGCCTTGACCATCGCGTACTCGCCGGAGACGTTGTAGGCCGCGAACGGCTGGTCGAAGCGCTGGCGGGCCTGCGAGAGCACATCGAGGTAAGCCAGCGCTGGCTTGACCATGACGATGTCCGCGCCCTCCTCGATCTCCGCTTCGATCTCGCGCAGCGCCTCGCGCGCGTTGGGCGGGTCCATCTGGTAGCCCCGCCGGTCGCCGAACGAGGGCGTGCTTTCTGCTGCGACGCGAAACGGCCCGTAGAAGGCCGAGGCGTACTTGGCCGCGTAGGCCATGATCGGTGTCATCTCGAGGCCGGAGGCGTCGAGCGCGGCGCGCAGGGCGGCGGTGTGGCCGTCCATCATGTCTGAGGGCGCGACCATGTCGGCGCCGGCCTCCGCGTGGCTGACGGCCGT
>CAZNHI010000068.1:0-8972 GCA_964572535.1 uncultured Dehalococcoidia bacterium | reverse complement strand
CGCACCAGGAGTTCATCCAGATCAACACGCAGAACATCCTCTTCATCTGCGGCGGAGCCTTCGAAGGCATCGACCGCGTGATCGAGAAGAGGCTCGGCCGCGACCGCCGCGCCATGGGCTTCAAGGCGGACCTCGACCTCAAGAAGGGGCAGGAGCGCGTCGACGAGCTGATGAAGCACGTGGTACACGACGACCTGCTGTCCTACGGGCTAATCCCGGAGTTTGTCGGCCGCCTGCCCCTGGTCGTCGGGCTGGAGTCATTGAGCAAGGAGATCCTGATCCGCATCCTCCAGGAGCCGAAAAACGCAGTGCTACGCCAGTTCCAACGCTTCTTCTCGCTGGACGGCGTAGAGCTGGTGTTTACGCCTGGCGCGCTGGAGGCCATCGCCGACGAGGCCATCACTCACAAGACAGGCGCCCGCGGCCTGCGCACCGTCCTGGAAGACACCCTCCTGGACGTCATGTATGAGGTGCCTTCGCGCAACGACGTGCAGAAGTGTATCGTCAGTGAGGAGACGATCCGGCACCGCCAGCGGCCATTGCTGGTCACCGCCAGCGGCCAGGAGATCGCCCCGGAGGACGAGTCCGGCTTCGAGCAGCTCAAGGGCGCTTCGGCGTAGCAACCAGCAACAGCTAGCCAGCACGAGAGGCCGGGCGATGAGTCCGGCCCTTCGATTTCTGCGCGGGCCTATAATCGAACGCGATGGACGCGCGCCCTGTTCAATACGTCAAGACCAGCGACGGCTACAACATCGCCTACTGCGTCAGCGGCGAGGGGCGGCCCTTTGTCCTGATGCCTTCGGCGTTCAGCCATCTTCAGCTCAACTGGAAGCCTGGCAGCGTTCAGGGAACATGGCTTGATCACCTTACCCACAACTTCACGGTCATCGAGTACGACAGTCGAGGCCAAGGCATGTCTCAGCGAGGTCTACACGAAGACCTCACTCTGGAGCACTTTGTTAGAGACCTTGAAGCAGTACTCGAGCGAGCCAACCCCCAGCCATTCGTCTTATTTGCCGAGACCCTCCTGGCGCCTGCAGCTATCAACTTCGCCGTCAAGCGCCCGGACCAGGTGCGTGCCCTCGTGCTATCCAACGCCCGCGTCCAGGGCGGCGGCCTATGGCGCCGGCTAAATGATATTGCGCGTGTAGACTGGGATGCATTTTTGGAAACCGTCTCTCGAGTGGCCTTCGGCCACGAGGGAGACGTGGAAGCAAAGGAGTTGCTCAAGGAATCATGGACTCAATCAGACTGGCTTAAACGCGTCGCCGTTCTGGATGCATCTTCAGTCGAAACGTTGGCGCCCCGCGTCCAGGCTCCCACTCTTCTTCTCAGCGTGCGAGAAAGCGCCTGGGCTTTAGGACTGGAGTCGGAAGGAAAACGGCTCGCATCGCTTATCCCGCATGCCAGCCTGCTTCTGTTTCCCGACGGCGGCACCGGCAGGGCCGCCGCAGAAGGTCAGACGCCTCCAGCAATCCAAGCGATCCGCGACTTCGTCAACCGCCTGCCTGAACCAGAAGGGATGACTTCGTCCTCCACGGCGGGCGGCCTCTCAGCGCGGGAGATCGAAGTCCTGCGACTCGTCGCCGCGGGACGCAGCAACCAGCAGATCGCCGATGAGCTCGTGATCAGCCTGAACACCGTGCGCCGTCACGTGAGCAACGTCTTCGACAAGACCGGCGTCGCCAACCGCACCGAGGCGTCCGTCTACGCCCGCGAGCACGGCCTCTTCTAACCTCAACAGACCATCGATTTGCGGGCCAATGGTCCGATCGTGTGATACGGAGGGCCGTTTTCGGCCCTGAAGCGCTAAAACGCCCCGAAATAGCCTCGATCTTTGGTCCTTCGTAATTGTCCTTCGGTGTGAAGGCGGCGTCCTGAGCAAAAACGACACTACTCCTAGATAGACGCAGACAGCGTCAAGCAAGAAAAAGAAGGAGCAAGACGATGAACCTCACGATCAACACCAACAGCAGCACCTGGAAGAACACCAAGGCCCGTTACGCCATCGGCGTCAGTGGAATCGCACTCGCCCTCAGCATCGCCATCGCTGGCATCAGCGCTCTGCCTAACAGCGGCAGCCGCGAGGCGCCGGTTACGCCTAGCATCCAGAACCAGCCCGGCACCCTGTTCGCCAACGCCGCCGACGCCGTCTTCGCCGCCGAGGGCGGGGTTGCGGTCAGCCCGACGTTCGGATCGATGACGGACGCAGAGGAAGCCTCCGTCGCCCTGTCCCTGGCACAGCCGGTTTCGACCAGTGTCGAGTCCCCCAGCGACTACCTCGGCCTCGGCCAGCCCGGCGAGCGTGTCAACCCGCAGTTCGCCAACATGGCAGACGCAGAAGCCGCCTCGGTAGCTCTGAGCCAGGCTCAGCCGGTCTCGACCACGGTCGAGTCCCGCGACGCTTACCTCGGCCTGGGCCAGCCCGGCGCAGAAGTTGCCCCCCAGTTCGCGAACATGGCCGACGCCGCCGACGCCGCCGGCCACTAACGTCACGGCCGCGAGAAGCGGCGCTGTCAAGGCCACGTCCCAGTGGTAGAAGAGGCCGGGTTATGAGCCCGGCCTCTTCACTTTGTGCCGCATCTATAATCAACCGCGACGGAAGCTCCCTTCAGTCATGTCCAGCTGAATTGGCGACACGGGCTCTTTACTCCGTCACGCCGTCAGGCTCTCGAAGCGCTGGCGACTCGGTTCCGCCTGGTGACTTTCGATAACCGCGGGCAGGGGATGTCGACTCGGGGTCCCCAGGACGCCACCGTCGCGGACTACCTGGCCGATCTCGAAGAACTAGTCGACCAACTTCAACTCGAAGAGTTCGTGTTGGTCGGCCCGACGTTTGGCGGCCATATGGCGGCGCACTATGCCGCGCTCCATCCGGAACGGGTCAGGGCGCTTGTCCTCGTCGGCCGTCGGATCTCGATGCAGAGGTTCGTCTTCCGCCAGGACTCGTCGCAAACGGACGCCCTCGATCAACTCGGCGTCCGCCAGGTGGTGCACAACCTCACGCGCTGACCACTGCTGCTCAGCGTGGCGGTCGAGCTCAACAAGGGAGAGCGCGAGGCGACGGCCTCAGAGACGGCCCGGGCGCCGTCACGGTAGCGCGCTATTAGGTTGTGGCCGTTGGCTGGCGTCCAACCGCAGTAACCCCTCACTCGAGCCCTCACCTGCTGGCGAGGACCACTGCTTGATGACAGCACAGCGTTTCATCCGCAGACCCCGAGGTCCAGCGAAAGCTCCCTAACGGGTGCGGTTGTACTCGTAATCTTCGCGGCTGCCGGGGCCATCGGCGCGCAGCTCTGCCATGGCGGCGGTCGGCGGTCGGCTGGCGTTGACGCCGGCGTGTACATCCAGGGCTGCCTGGTCCGCCCACAACTCGAGCAGGCAAAGGCTATCGGAGTTGTTACCGCTCTGGAACACCTCGAATTGCTGGCAGCCTGGCTCCGTTCGCACTTCAACACAGCGCTGCTCCATCGTCTTGAGCAGCTCCGCCCCCTTGCCCGCCTTGGCCTGTAGGTTTATCACAAGTCGAACTGGCATTCTCTCCTCCTCGTACCTGAGTTTAGAAGAAAGGTGGGGGGACACACCCCACCCCGTCAAGTGGCTTCGCCCCCTGTGCCCCCATGCGGGTAGAATCGACAGGCCCAAGGCACGAATCAGGAGGCAGCAATGAAGGCAGCGGTGATCAACGAGTACGGCGACGAGGGAGTCCTCACCTACCAGGACATACCCGACCCCGCCATCGGCCCGGACGAGGTGCTGATCCGAGTACGCGCCGCCTCGATCAACCGCGGCGACTTCGGTCGGCGCGCCGGCTTCTTTCAGGCGGGGCAGACGCCACTGATCATCGGGTGGGATATCGCCGGCGACATCGTTGAGGTCGGGGCGAACGTGGCGAGCTTGAGCGCCGGGCAGCGGGTCGTAGCGCAGGTCATGGGTGGCGGTTACGCGGAGCTGGCCGCGGCGCCCGCCAACGCCACGGTGCCGCTGCCGGACGGGATCAGCTACGAAGAGGCCGCCAGCCTGCCGGTCGCCTGGCTGACGGCGTGGATCTCGCTCCTGGACACCGCGGCGCTGCAGCCGGGCGAGACAGCGCTGATCCAGTCGGTGAGCAGCGGCGTAGGTATGGCAGGCGTGCAGATCGCCAAGCACATCGGCGGCGCCAGCCTGGTATTCACCACGGCGGGCAGCGACGAGAAGTGCCGTCGCGGCCTGGAGCTTGGCGCCGACTACGCGATCAACTACTCGACGGGCGACTTCCTGACCGAGGTGATGGCGAAGACCAACGGTCGCGGCGTCGACGTTGCTCTCGACATGATCGGCGGTGACACGTTCGCGAAAACGCAGCAGGCGGTGGCGGAGGGCGGACGGCTGGTCTCTGTCGGACGCGCGGGGGGCGCCGCGCCGGAGGTGGACGAGGCATTGGCGCAGCGCAAGCACCAGACGATCACCACTGGCTGGCTAGTATTCACGATCAAGCCGCGTGAACAACTGAGCGCGGACCTGGCGAAGATCATGGACGCAATCGCGGCGAAGAAGCTGAACGCGCTGGTCGACCGAGTGTTCCCGCTGAGCGAGGCGGCGGAGGCGCACAGGTACATCGCGGGGCGCCACCAATTCGGCAAGGTGCTGCTGCGGCCCTAGTGCCGTCGCGGCGGCTGGTCCTCCTCCGCGGCTTCTGGGCGCTGGCAACCCTGGCGGTCGCAGCGTTCATCTTCTACCAGTCGACGCGTGGTGGCGCCGACCCCACCGTGCCTGACCTGACAACAGCCGAGGCCTACGTCGGGCACCTGGCGGTGTACGCGGTGCTGGGGTTCTGCGCCCAGACGGCTGTGCTTTCGAGGAGACTGAGGACCGTCGTTGCGGTGGTTGCGGTGGCAGCTCTATTCGGGGGGTGCATCGAGGTGTACCAATCGACGATTGAGGGTCGGGAAGGCTCGGCTCTCGACGCGCTGGCGAACCTAGCGGGCGCTGCGCTCGGGGTTCTCGTAGCCTACGGCGTCACTCCCCATTGGGGGCGACTGGTTCGTCAGGGTTAGCGCCCTACGGCCTGACCTGGGACATGATGCCGAGGAGCTGCCCGTCGCAATCCTTGAGAAAGGCCATCCACTCCTCCATGCCATCCTCGTGGCGGAAAATCATGTGCGGCGCGTCGACGAACTCGACGCCGCGGCCCTTGAGTTCGTCATAGGCCGGGTTGATACTCGCCACTCGGAAGTAGAGCACGTTCTGCTCGCTGCCATGCTCTTCGCGGTCCTTCTCCAGCATCAGGCGAGTGCCGCCGCAGTCGAAGAAGCAGAGGTCGCCGATCGCGCTCGGAAAGGTGTACAGGTGAGTCAGACCGAGGATGTCTCGATACCACGCCTCTGCCTGCTTCACGTCGCGTACGCGTCTCGCAATCTGACCGATTTCGCCAATTTGCAGGTTGGTTGCCACTTCAATCTCCGATTTGCTCAGGGCGCTATCGAACGGTGCACCGCGCCAGTACCGCAGTGCGTCCCGATTCTCCAGGCCCAGCTTGCCGACGGCGTTTTCGACGTGGAACTTGACCGCGTCGAGGCTGATACCACGGCCCCTGGCGATGAGGCGGTTGCTCATGCCGTGTCGCACGGCGTTGACCACGACCCATTCGGCGGGCGTGAGCACATCCGGGTGCGGTGGACGTCCGCGCTTCATCAGGCTGATCACTCCTCCATGCTAAGAGCACTGGAGTCGATTTACCCTCCCCCGACTGGACTAAGATCGGCGGGTCGTGGACATGATAATTCGCGCGGCAACCCCCGACGACGTACCGGCGATTGCCCGGGTGCACTTCGACAGCTGGCGGGCGGCGTACCGGGAGATCATCCCTGCGGAGATCCTCCAAAGCCGCTCGCTGGAGCAACGCGTCCAGCAATGGCGAAGCCTGATCGCGGCGGCTGGCGGTACGTCCTGGACACACGTAGCCCTCGACGGCAGTGAGGTCATCGGCTTCGTGTCGTCGAGGGCATCCCCTGATACCGACGGCCCCGGCGAGGTCGCCGCGATCTACGTTGCACCGCAGCGCTGGCGAGGCGGCGCTGGAACCTCGTTGCTCAACACCGCACTCGCCACATTGCGAGCTGCTGGCTTCGAGGAAGCTACATTGTGGGTCCTGCAAGACAACGGCCCGGCGCGTTCGTTCTATGAGCGCGACGGCTGGCGACTGGACGGAAAGACTCAACTGCTGGGCGACACAACCATCGTCGAGGTGCGCTACCGCAGGCGCCTGGTCTAGTAGAGCGTGACGCCTGGCGCCAGGTCGCCGCGAATCAACAAGCGCTCCGTGGCCAAGACGTAGACCTTGTCGCGCACGACATCGACGGGGAAGCGGTCGAGGTTACGGGGCGCCGGGCCGAAGACGCGCACTCCGTTGACGTCCCAGGTGGAGCCGGAGCAGGGGTCGCGGAACCAACCTCGTTTCGACTGACCGTCACGCGGATCGACGAAGACGAAGCTCTCGCGCCAGGGGACGGTGCAGCCGCGGTGCGTGCTCTTCCAGTACAGCGCGACGAAGCTGCCGTCCTCCTGCTTGACCAGCCAGAACTTGCCTTCCGGGAACGGGACTGGCTGACCGACTTCGAACTCGCTGGTTGTGCCGGCGAAGGTGCGGGCGGCTGGGCTGCCCGTATCGGTCGAGGGCCAGGCGAAGGCGACGAATACGGCGAGAGACGCAACGACCGCCACAAGCACGCCCGCGAGGGCAGCAATAGACGCGTAAACCTTGAGACGGTCGCTAGGTGGGAGCCAGAACGCTTCGCGAGGCATTTCAGGTACCTGTTAGCGAATATCTGCCCCTGCGAGCTAACACGCAAGCGCCCGTCTTTGTCACATCCGTGTAACACGGTCTTCACGTGGGCGAAATATTCCGGTAATCGCGGTGAAACACGGCGCTCCTAGTCTCGCCTGTAACCGAGGAAGGAGTCAGCAGCCGCGTGGTGCAGTTAGATACTCCGAACGAGGAAATGGTTCGCGGCAACGTACGGGTCAATCTGCGCACCTTTAGCGTCATGGTCAAGGACAAAGCTGTGAAACTCACATTCTTCGAGTTCGAATTGCTGAGCCTGCTCTGCCATGAGGTCGACCGCATCGTCAACTATGACGCCCTCTGTCAGGCGCTCTGGAACAGCATTGGGCAGAAGGAACGCAGACGCCTGAGCGTGGCGATTTGCCGGCTGCGCGCCAAGCTGACCGCCTCGTGGCCGTACAGCGTGGAGACAGTCCGTGGTCGCGGCTACGGCTTCATTGTGTCTCAGATTCGCCCCGGGCAAGCTTAAGCTAGCCTGCTACGCGCCGGGCAGGATTGTCACCTTGATCGGCCGGTCATCCTTGGAGACAGCCGCCTCAAACGCCTCGGCTACGCGGCTCAACGGGAACTGATGCGTCTGCAGAGTCTTCAGCTCAGCCTTGTAATGAGGCAAGATCTTGGTCGAAGTACGGAACTCCGGGCCGTGCTCGCTCGTGCCGAAGAACGCTGAGCCCATGATCTTCAACTCTTTGTGGATCAGCGCCCGCATGTCCAGCGGCGGGGCGATAGAAAACAAGCCTAGCACCACGATGCGCCCGTCCGGACGGCAGGCCGCCGTCGCCTGCTCTATCGTGTTCGCGTGCCCGCCGACAGTCTCGATCACCACGTCCGGGCCGAAGTCCTGCGCCCAGGCGACGACCTCGTCCTCCGGTATGGCTTCGAGACCGAGCTTCCGAGCCGCGTCCGCCTGCGACGCATAGCGATAGCTGATCGCGACGCGTTCAGCCGTGCCGCGTGACAACAGGCCGCTGATCAGACCCAGACTGCCGGCCCCGAGGATGAGGACGCGCGTGTCCATCTTCAGGTCTGCCAGGTGTACGGCGCGTGTGCAGATCCCGAACGGCTCCGTCAGTGACGCTTCGATTGGAGTCAACGATGGGTCGCAGGGGTAGACGTGCATGGCTGGTACATCGATGAAGTCCGCGAGGCCGCCGGGCACGGTCGCGCCTACCAACCCGGCCTGCCTGCACAGCTGCACCTTGCCGATGCGGCAGAACTCGCACTCGCCGCACCATAGCCACGGCTCGACGGCGTAGAGCACGTCTGGCAGCTCCACAGTCGACTCCATGATTGTGCCCGCCATCTCGTGGCCCGGCCTGCCGCCAGCGCGAATCTTGCCGTCTTTGTAGCCATGCAGGTCGGAGCCGCAGATGCCGCAAGCGGCGATCTTTAGACGCAGCCAGCCGTCCTTGAGCGGTGGCGGCTCTACGTCCCTCAGGACGATGCCCGCTTCGGTCCAAAGGCTCTGTAGCATCGGTAAGACCCCCGTGGAATCTAGTTGCTCAGGTTGAGCACGCTGCGTGCGACCTCTCCGCGGCCCAGCGCGGCGAAGGCTTCGTTAGCTCCACTGAGCGGGAATTCTTTGGTGATCAGTTCGTCCAGCAGCAGCTTCCCGTCCTGGTAGAGCTTGAGCAGGCGAGGAAATTCGATCTGGGGTCGGGCCGAACCGTAGAGCGAGCCCATGACCGTCTTTTCCTGCATCAGCGCACGCGCGTCGATGGTCACAGGCGTATTCAGCGGCGCGTGCCCCACCCAGACCGTGATGCCACGCTTGCGGGTGCAGAGGATGCTCCACAGGAAGGGTTCCGGCACCAGGCCGATGGCCTCGAAAGCGTAGTGCACGCCCTGACCGCCGGTAAGCTCCATGATCTGCGCCACCGGGTCCCCCCTGGAGGAGTTCACCGTGTCGGTGGCGCCGAACTTCTTCGACATCTCGAGTTTGTTGTCCAGCATGTCGACGGCGATAATCTGGCTGGCGTTGGCGATACGCGCGCCCTGGATCACGTTGAGGCCGACGCCGCCGCAGCCGAACACCGCAACCGTGGAGCCAGGCTGTACCTTCGCGGTGTTGATCGCGGCGCCGACGCCGGTCGTGACCCCGCAGCCGACCAGCGACGCCTGCGCGAACGGGATCGTGGGGTCGATCGGC
>CAZNHI010000067.1:0-9002 GCA_964572535.1 uncultured Dehalococcoidia bacterium | reverse complement strand
CATAACGCACTGCACCCCGGCCTGAAGGCCGGGGCTTCCAAGCCCGATTTGCAACAGGAGGTAACCCAATGGCACTCACACTCACAGAGGCCGCAAAGCTTTCCAATGACGTCGTCCTGCAGGGGGTGATCGAGACCGTGGTCAAAGAATCGCGCGTCCTGGACGTCCTGCCGTTCATCGAGATGGCCGGCAACGCCCTGACCTACAACCGGGAGAACGGCATGGCCACCGCCGCGTTCTTCGACGTCGGCGACACCTGGTCAGAGTCGACGCCGACCTTCACGCAGGTCAGCGCCACGCTGAAGATCCTCGGCGGCGACGCGGACGTCGACCAGTACATCGCCACCACGCGCAGCAACGTCCAGGACATCGAGGCGGCGGTGCTCGAACTCAAGGCCAAGGCAGTCGCGCACGAGTTCGAAGACGAGTTCGTCTACGGCGCTATCGCCTCCGATCCCAAGGGCTTCGATGGCCTGCACGCGCTGGTCCCCGCCGGCCAACAGACGCACCAGGGCTCCGGCTCCACGCCGGGCGCGCTCTCGCTGAAGAAGCTGGACGAGATGCTGGACGCCATCAAGCCCGGAAAGCCTGACCTGACATATTTTGTACGGAATGAGGGTAAATCAGGTCACGTCGCTTGCCTGGCCTGCCGTGAGCCACCGTAGTATGAGAGTGTTGGATAGGTTCAAAACACACTCACCGTCAAAATCGAATAACCCTCACAAAGCACTCGCAGGAATTCTTGCTCGCCTAGCCAGTAGAACGGCCAAAGACGGCACTTCTCTTGGTCGTGGTGAGCTAATTGCATTTCCGGACGGCAAGCCTAGTGAAGACACAAGGATTGCATCATGAGCCGGTTTGTTGCCTACGTCCGCGTATCGACCGCTGAACAGGACACGCTTACCGCGCAGCTCGCAGCATGCACGGAGATGGCAAGCCGTCTGAACGGGAAGATCGTTGAAACCATTGAGGACAAGCTCAGCGGCCTAGACTCGTCGCGGCCTGGTTATCAGCGCGTGCTCACGATGGCGCGCAGCGGCGAAATCGACGGCGTGGTGGTGTATCGCCTGGATCGCTTCGGCCGTGACCCTGCTGAGGCTCTACGCGCATTCAGCGAGCTTTCAAAACTCGGTGTCCAGGTCCACAGCGCCAGCGAGCCGAACATCGACGAGGACATGCGCGGCATCTTTGCAGTCCTGGCCGGCCGCGAGTCGCGCATTATCAGTCAGCGCGTGCGCATGGGTATGCGCCAGAAGGCCGCACAGGGCATCTGGCAGACGACACCGCCGCCAGGCTATCGCAGCGGTGCGGATCACCGCCTAGAGCCGGACGCGCTGGCGCCTATGGTGACGCAGCTTTTTGAGATAGCCGCCGAAGGTCGGCTCAGCCTGCGCCACCTCCGCGACAAGGCCAACGCATTGGGCATTACCTCCGGCCGTGGCCATGCGCTGAGCAGGACGCACGTTTACGGCATCCTCACTAATCGCGCCTACCTCGGCGAGGTGAGCTTCGGAAAGCGCAAGCACGCGAAGTTTCCATCTAATGAGCCTCCGGTTGTCTGTGAGAATGCCCACTCTGCTCTAATCGATGCGGCGACGTTCGTCCAGGTGCAGGCTGCGTTCGCCAAGCACCAGAGGTTTCCGGCGGCGGTCCGACAGTCGAAATGGATGCTCACAGGCCTACTGGTTTGCGGAGCCTGTGGCGGCAAGATGTACGGCGCCCATGGTGGCCGCGGCTACGCTTACAAGTGCTTCACGTCGGAGGCCTACGGCAGTTGCGAAACGCGCTCTGTGGGTGGTCTTGGCGTCGATGCCGAGGTCAAGCGCCAGATGCGCCAATTTGAGATCACCGCCGAGAGCCGTGCCGAGGCCGAGCACATCCTCATCGAGCAGCAGGACCACTGGCACCAGGAAGCCAATGAGCAGCGTAAGAATCTGATTCGCGACCGAGAGAGCCATGAGGCCGCCCGTATGGACCTTGCAAGGCAGCTCCTCGGTCAAGCTGGCGAGCTAATCCCTGCTGAGGTCTATCAGAAGCTCGAAACTGAGGAAGCTAGAGCAACTGCCATCATCGACGCCGAGCTAGCGAGCCTGGACGAAACGCCGCCGCCGCCTGATCTGGACTCCGCGATTGAGTTTCTCCGATGCGTTGATTGGGATGATCTGGATGAGCTGGCTTGGGCCGAGGCCGCAGCCTTGTTGATCGAGAGGGTCATGGTACGTCGAACGGCTGCGAGGTCGAGCAAGTGGCAGTTGGAGCTTGATGTTGAAGTCTGCTGGACACCGGCCGCGGCGCTGCTGCTGGAGGCCGTTGGAATCAAGTCCGGTACAGTTCGCTATTAGAAGGCAGAGGCCCATTCGTTCATGGCGAATGATGCAATATAGCGATGGCTGGTTACGCGACGTACAGATCGTGTAACCAGCCATGACTTTGGCGTACCACATGGCCTCACGATTTGAGGGTTAGATGCACCGGATAGCTGAACAGGAACAACGGATACGCGGCTTCGTGAACGCACCCGTGCTTTACGACCGCCACTTTAGGGCTCATCCAGACGACTGGCATACTCTGTGCGCCGCGATGGACGCTCTTGGAGACACTGCCCTTGCGCTCCAAGAGTTCGAGACGAATGGGCTCGGCCTACTCCCGGGCGAGCGATACCTCCGGCTATACGGCTTCATGCAGGCTATCTTTCTCCAGCAGGATGCCATTAAGAAGGTCGCTGATTTGCTGCGGACTCGCCCGCTTGTGATACCGGACCATACAGGTTGGTCCGAGCTGCGCGAACTCAGGAATTTGTCGGCAGGACATCCCCTTGAAAACACTAGGAACAAGCCCGGTACTACGAAACGCGTCTTTGTTTCGCGTCCTTCGATTTCGGAGTCGAGTGTGACTCTCATGGTTTGGGATAAGAATGAGAGTGCGAGCAAGTTCCTTCACGTGAACATCGGTGAACTCTATGCTTCGTACAAGAGGGAAGCTCTGTCGTATCTCCTTGAAATCGACTGGGATCTATTCCGGCATCGGTTCGTCAACAATCATGCAAAATGAAGAAGTGCTACACGATCTTCTGATCGTGTAACCGGACATAAGGTCTGAAAGTCCGGGTTCCCTTGCAAAAACATTCGTAGCCGCCTAAAGTGCGGTCGATGCGACTAACGGCTCTTCTTCTGAAGTTGTTGATAGTGCCGGCCTTTGCCCTGGCTATCTCGTCGGTCGATTCGCACGAGAGGACCGCGGAGGCCCACTCTCTGTATGTTTCCGTGGTTGTCCAACACAGCGGGAAGTGCCTCGCTATCGGTGCCGGCAGCCGCGACAACGGCGCGCCCGCGATCCAGTACATGTGCGCTGGCTACGCTGATCAGTCCCTTCAGATAGTCGACGTTGATGGCGAACCTGGTTGGCATTACATCAAGTTCGCGCACAGCGGGAAGTGCCTCACGGTGAACGGTAATGCCTGGTGGGATGGCGCCACGTTGGATCAGTGGGACTGCCTCTCTCAGCCAAACCAGATGTGGAGTGGCGAGTTCAGGGGAGGCCTCTTCGAGGTGCACGCGAGCCGGCTCAATCCGACGAAGTGCATCACGGTCCACGGCCAGAGTCAGGACGACGGCGCCCCGGTGAACCAATGGGAGTGTGGAGCCCATGCCAATCAGGCGTGGCAACCAGAAGGCGGCTGCCACCCCTCCTACGAGGGAGCGATCGACACCAGGTTCCGTAGCTGCATTCGGCGCGGCATCGGCGACTACGATTGTGCAGGAGGAACAGGGAACGGCCCCAACTTCGCTATTGGCCCCTTCCGTGTCGTCGGTCCCGACGAATTTGATCTCGACTCCGACCACGACGGCATCGGCTGCGAGAGCGGATAGCCGCTATCCTTCGGCAAGGGCCACGAGGCTTGACTCCCGTCATCGGGAACGAGTCAGCGATCGTTGACTGAGTCCAGCGGAACAAGCTTGAGAAACATGTTCCGTAACGCCCTCTGGTCTCCAGTCTTGGTGCTGGTCTTGGTTACCGCGCTGTCGTGCAACGGAGACAAAGGCAACGATGAGGTTCCTACCTCGCCGTCAGCCGTCGAGACCGGGACGGCGGCGCCTGAGAGCGCCTCCGGCGAGGAGGAATCTCGCGAGGCTTCGTCGGCGGGCACGTCGGAGTCTTCAATCGATCCGACCTTGCCGAACGTCTCTGCGGCATCCGGTCTGCTCTACGTCTACTTCTTCGATGTCAGTCTTGGTGACGCGATCTACATCCGAACGCCCACGGGCGAAGACGTAATTATCGACGGAGGCGATTCCCGGGCTGAGCTTAGCCGTTTCCTCGACGGGCTGGGCGAGACCGCAATTGACGTCGTCATCGCCAGTCACCCTCATGCTGACCACATTGGCGGTCTGCCCAAAGTGCTGGCTGAGCGCCCGGTGGCCTCCGTCTGGACGAACGGTCAAAACCACACGACGAACCTTTTCCGCGACCTGGACACCGCAATCACGAACTCAGGCGCCGAGCGGAACGTTGGGACGCCGGGTGCCACGTTCTCCTTAGGTGGAGTCTTGTTTACCGTCCTTGCTCCGGTGCGCATCGGCAGCAACATCAACGACAATTCACTGGTCGTCCGCATGGACTGCGGCGAATCTTCGTTCCTTTTCGCCGGCGACGCGGAAACCAGTTCTGAGAGCGAGATGATCCTGCTTGGACGCAACCTGGATGTTGACGTTCTGAAGCTCGGCCATCACGGATCGAGGACATCCACGTCGTCGCAGATGGTTCTGGCTACCAGCCCAAGGCTGGCGATCTACCAGGCGCGAGCTGACAACCAGTTCGGGCACCCTCACCAGGAGACGCTGGACCGCCTCGCTGCAGCCAACGTGCCGACGTTCGGCACAAAGGCTGCCGGTGGGACGGTGGTCGTCGCCACTGCCTGCGACGACCAGTTCAGCGTGTCGCCGCAGTTCGCCAATTTCCCGCTGGTTCCCGCTGCACCATCAGGACCTGCTCCGACCGCAGTCGCGGTCGCGACAGTACCTCTTCCAACCCAGCCGCCAGCCTCAACAGCGACTCAGCAGCCGGCCTCGACTGCGGTTCAGGCGACGCAGCCAGCGCAAGCGAACTGCCATCCGTCTTACCAGGGTGGCACTGACAAGGACAGCGGCGGCTGCATCCGCAGCGGCATTGGGGACTACGACTGCTGGCCGGGCACCGGCGATGGGCCGAACTATGCGATCGGGCCGGTCACGGTGCTAGGCACTGACTCGTTCGGCCTGGACACCAACGACCCTGACAACATCGGCTGCGAGAGCTAACACGACTTCCACGTCGTGTCAGGGTTCGCTATTCAGACACCACGAACCTGCGCTAAGCGTGAGCCCAGGGAGCAAGAAATCCGTCGGCACGCCCTTACCCTTCGGCTGGCCGGCCAAACCCGGTCAGGGTTTTCGCTTTTAGCTTGGTTTGGCGTATTGGGCGACAGTGGCGCCGAGGTCCACCATCACGCAGGGCTCGTTGCCTACTGTCCACGCATCATGGCCAGGCGCGAAGTAGAAGCCATCACCAGGACCGACTTCCAGCTCTGAGCCATCATTCGCTACGACCTTCATACGTCCTGACAACACGTAGCCTGCGTGGGTTGCCTGACAAGAATCTGTTTTGGCGATTGGCTTAACGTGCTCCGACCACCGCCAGCCGGGTTCAAAAACGGCGCGCCCCACCGTGATGTCGCCCACCTTGACGACGTCCATCTTCCCCTTGGCCACGAACGGCCTCGTCTCATCCGGTGTATCAAAACTCTTAGCGTGTAGACCAGCCACTGGATTACCTCCATTCGCTCGTTCGTCGGAGCCCGCCAGGTTATTGTCGGTCCCTCAAGCGACCGCTAGTCTAACTTGGACTGTGTCGTAGCGAAAGCTGCCCAGATCGCTCGAAAATGTAAGGCATTCAAGCCGAGCCAAGATAGCTGCAAGATTCTGTGGTCTGGATGCTCTGGGCCCAAGCGACCACACGATGCCGTCATCGTGTCTGGAGGCTCCGATTGACACTCCCTCCGCCCCGGCGTGATGATCGCGCCATCTCATGGCGAGCGAACATAGACAGCGCCAGATTGAACGGCTCCCAGAAGAGGCCGCCGCAGCCGTATCCAAAGACGAGCGGGTCCGAATATGCCGCGAGTGATGCTCCTCATCCCGAGCGCCAGCTACCGTGCGCCGGACTTCATGCAGGCGGCGGCGGAGCTCGGTGTCGAGGTTGTGGTCGGCTCCGACCGGAGCAGCCCGCTCGAGGGCTTGCACCCGGACCGGCACGTCGGTCTCGACTTTGCTGACCCCGACCGGGGCGCGCGGCAGATCGAGGAGTACGCCCGGCGCTACCCGCTAGACACGATCGTCGCGGTAGACGACGCCGGCACGCGGCTCGCGGCCCGCGCATCGCGACGCCTTGGGCTGCCGCACAACCTCGTGGAGGCGGTTGAAGCGACCCGTAACAAAGCACTCCTTCGCGAGCGCCTGGCTGAAGCCGGCCTCCCGTCACCGCCTTACCGCGTTGTCCCTATTGACGCGCCAGCGGCTCAGGTCGCCGTGAACCTGAGGTTACCCGTCGTCGTGAAACCGCTGGGGCTGTCGGCCAGCCGGGGCGTGATCCGCGCCAACAACGTCGAAGAGTTCGTCGCCGCCTTCGAACGTGTGAAGCTCATTCTCGACCAGCCAGAGTGCGCCGCCGAAGCTGGCAACCTTGCAGGCCAACTGCTGATCGAGGGCTACATCCCGGGTATCGAGGTCTCAGTGGAGGGGCTGCTGACCGACGGCCAGCTCCACGTCCTGGCGATCTTCGACAAGCCTGACCCCCTCGAAGGTCCCTACTTTGAGGAAACGATCTACGTCACGCCCTCGCGCTTGCCAGCGGCGGAGCAAACTCGCGTCACCGAGGCAACAGGGCGCGCCACGGCTGCCCTCGGCCTGAACAATGGGCCCATTCACGCCGAGCTGCGGTTGAATGATGCCGGCGCTTACCCCATCGACATCGCCGCCCGGTCCATAGGAGGGCTCTGCTCGCGGGCCTTGAGCTTCGGCACCGGCATGTCGCTCGAGGAGCTTATCCTCCGCCACGCGATCGGCGCTGGCGTGCCGTCCTTCGAGCGCGAGTCCCGCGCCGCGGGCGTGATGATGATCCCGATACCGAAGCGGGGGACGCTGCGGGCGGTCCACGGCGTCGCTGACGCCGAAGCCGTGCCTCTGATCGAATCGGTGACGCTAATGACCCACGTTGGCGCCGAGGTCGTGCCTCTGCCCGAGGGCAGCAAGTATCTCGGCTTCATCTTCGCCCGCGGCGACACGCCTGCCGTCGTCGAGGACAGCCTCCGCCAGGCGCACGCCCGGCTACGCTTCGAGATCGAGTAACCCCGGTGCAGGGTGGAGCGGCCGAGGTGCCAGCCGCGTCTATAGGCTTATATTCCCAGCGCCTTGTCCAGCGGAGCCAACTGCTCCGTCGTCGGCTCTGCTCAGCAGAACCAGGCTTCCGTCAATCCCGGCACCTGCTTCAGGGGCTGAAGCGCGACGCTAGCTGGAGCATCGATGCCGGCTAGCGCCTTCAGCGCCGCCCGCTTGACCTTTGTGAACGTCACCTCGTAGGGGATCGCTTGGCCGTCGGCACCCGGCGCGGCATCCGCCTCGACGACGCGGGCGAGCTCGCGCTGGAGCGCTTCGAGGCGCGGGTCCGGATTTGTCCAGTTAAACGTCAGGCGCGCTTCGTCGAACGGCTCGAGGCGTCCATGCCCCGCGATGACGTCAATGAGCGGCGAGCCGGGAGGCAAGAGCAGCTTCAAGGCGTACTGCACGGGCTGGACGTTATTAACCAGGCCGTTGTCCTCCACGAAGGCCAGCAGGTCGAGGAAGCTTTCAGCCGTGGTCCAGGGTGTAAAGGCGACCCAAGTTGGCCTCAGGGCGATGCCGGCCGAACCGACGGCGCTGAGTGCGCGTTCGAGGTCTGCGCGCGTGTGGCCTTTCTCGAGCAGGCGTAGGACCGCGTCATCAGTAGACTCGAAAGCGGAGGTAACGAACAAGCAACCCAGCTCGGCCAGGCGTGGCAGCAGCCGAGACTGCTCAAGAAGGTGCTCGACCTTGATCGTCGCGTCGAAGGTCACGGCAGGATGGCGCTGGTGCAGCTCCTTTACGACAGCGAGCGAGTGAGGCACGGCATTAAGCCAGTCGGGGTCGCCGAACGTGATATGCCGCGCGCCGGCGGCAATAAGCTGCTCGATGTCGGCGAGTACCGTCTCCGCTTGCACGAGCCGCAGCCGGCCGCCGTAGACGGGCGTGAGCGGGCAATGGGTGCAGCTGTGGGCACAGCCCCGCGACGCCTCGACGTACCCGGCGAGCCGCAGCTCGCCGTCGATGCGGAGGTGGGCGTAGCTGTCCAGGCCCGGCAGGCCGCGACGGTCTGGCACCGGATAGAGCTGCCGGTCGAAGATCGGTAGCGGCCCCACGCCGCGCGGGAGCATCCCCCGATCAAGGCTGCCGCCTTCCAACCGGTTGGCGAGGGCTAGGAGGCCAACCTCGTATTCGCCGCCGATGACCGAATCAGCGAGGCCGGAGCCCGTGAGGCGCTCGTAGAGCGGCGTCGCGTACAGCCCGTAGAAGACGATGTGAGTCCTCGGGTTCAGGCGCCTTATGCCGCCCGCCAGCTCGATCCCGAGGCGCGCCGCCGTGTGCATTGGCACGGATATGCCGATAAGGTCCGCTTGCTGGAACACTCGCGCCTCCGGCGGGTCGACTGCCATGTCGAAGCATTCGACATTGTGGTCACCTGCACGCAGGACCGCAGCTGCCGCTGCAAGGCCGAGGGGCTGATGCCCCATCTCGTACGTGGAGACGAGAAGTATTTTCATTTGCTCAGCCAGGCGCCTCTTGTGTGATCGGCCGAGACTCTATCATCGCCAGCCGGCCGAAGCTGCTTACTTCTTCTCGGGCGCGTAGTATGGGTTTGTGCCTGAAGCGTGGTCCGTCTGGTCAACGACGCGT
>CAZNHI010000066.1:4043-9020 GCA_964572535.1 uncultured Dehalococcoidia bacterium | reverse complement strand
AGACGCCTCCCATCTCCAACACCTGTAGGGGCGCACGGCCGTGCGCCCCTACACGCCCTCAACGCCTGCACGCCCTGGCACCACCCACCTACCGACTTATCTCCCCGATACTCCGGCCTGAGGGCCGGAGTATCGCCACTCCCGTCCGTCTCATCACACCCGCCGCGCCCGCCAACCCCACCCCCAGGGAAGCTGCAGGATTCATCCTGCAGTGCTCTTCTCATCCTGCGGTGTTCCTCTCCCCCAAAGAGCCCTACCGCCCTACCGCCCCCACAGCTCCTTGCTCGCCATCTCCGCCCCCTCCGCCAGCGCCTTCAACTTCGCCCAGCCGATCTGCGGATGCACCCGATTCCCCATCCCGCAGTCCGTCCCCGCAATCACGTTCTCCTTACCCACCAGCTCCGCGTACTGGATGATCCGGTCCGACACCAGCTCCGGGTGCTCCACCACGTTCGACGCGTGGCTCACGACGCCCGGGATCAGGATCTTGCCCTCCGGCAGCTTCACGTCCCGCCACATCTTCCACTCGTGCTCGTGGCGCGGGTTCGCCGCCTCCACCGAGTACGCCTCCGCCTTAACCTGCAGCATCAGGTCCACCACGTGCTTCAGCGGCAAGTCGTGAGTGTGCGGCCCGTGCCAGCTGCCCCAGCAGATGTGGTAGCGCACCCGGTCTTCCGGGATGCCCCGCAGCGCGTGGTTCTGCGCGTCGATCCGGATCTGCTCGAACTTGCGGTACTCCTCGATCGTCGGGTTCGGCACGATCATGTCGAACGTGTCCGGCAAGCCCGGGTCGTCCAGCTGCAAGATGAAGCCCGCGTCCACGATCGCCTTGTACTCCTCGCCGATCGCCTCCGCCAGCGCGTACAGGTACTCCTCGTCCGTCTTGTAGTACTCGTTGTAGAAGAAGTGCTCCAGCCAGCCCGGCGCCAGCACGCACATGAAAGACTCTCCCGGCGTCACTCCAGACTTCGCCAGCGACGACGTGAACAGCTCGATGTCCCTGTTCACCTCTGCCTGCCCGATGTACTTGATCGGCCCGTCGACGATCACCCGGTTCGCTACCGTCGCCCCCGCCGTCCCGGCCCCACCCTGCCTCGCCAGGTCTGCATAGAACTCAGCGAACTCCTGGCGCTCCGCCGTCCCCGCCGACATCGTCGGCGCCTCGCCCGGCCTCACCGGACGCGATGTCAGGCCCGTCAGACGCTTGCTGTAATACGGCAGCCCGAAACCAATCTTGCCCAGCTCGCCATCGCTCACGACGTCTATGCCAAGGTCCACCTGGTGCTTGATCACGTCCGCCATCGACTCGCGGATCAGCGGCATCGCCCCCTCGATATCGTCCGACTTCCCGCTCTGGATCGCCCGCGTCACTTCTATCAGCTCCGGTGGCCCCGAAAGCCTGCCGGCATGCGTCGTGAGAATACGTCCGTTGCTGCGCTTCATTCATCTGCCTCCGTGGGACACGCGGGGTTCGAATCGCGGTGTATCTGACCGCGGCGCCAGTCTACACCGGACGTCACGCTTGTGAACTGGGACGTTCGCTGTGTCTGGTTCCCAGATCAAGATCGTAAACTCGCCGCTCCGCCGAAGCGCAACTTGCTTGCCCATGGCCTCCTGCGGGATCACAATGACGTGGTGGCAGGCTCCATTTGCGGCTCTGCGCGGCTTTGAGAAGCCAGGCTGCTTGAGGTAAAGAGATGGGCAGACGCCCGAAAACCGCAATGCCCCGCCAGCCCCGCCAGGGCCGAAAGCCGCCTCCGCATCGGATCCAGACCGGCGATAGCCAGCATGGCCCCACGCCCGCGCCCCTGACGCCGGGCCTGGCGAGCTACCGTCCCGAGGCTCATCTGCCGAAACCTCTTGTCGCCGCCAACTGCAGGCGCTTCAGGCAACTCATGGCAACGATTTCGTGCTGCGACACCTGGCGCGGCAGCCGGACCCAGGAGCCAAGACTGGTACCGATACCGCGGTTGAGGATCAAGCCGCTGAGAAAGACCCCGCTCTGGCCAAACGCACCTTCAGCGAAGCCAACGACTTCTTCAAGAGTGGCGACTACGCCAGCGCCATCGTCGGCTTCGAACGCGTCCGCCAGATGCCCGGCTTCGGTGACGACGTCCATCAGTCATTGCTCTACAACATTGGCATCGCCAATCTCCGACTGGAGCGTTACGCCACCGCCATTACCTACATCGAACAGTACCTGGCGATGCCCGGGGGAGAGCACCGTGATTTCGCCGAAGAGAATCTAATCGAGGCCAAACGTGGCGCCGGCATCCCGGTTGAGGATCAACCCGCTGAGAAAGACCCCGCTCTGGCCAAACGCACCTTCAACCAGGCCAACGACTTCTTCAAGAGTGGCGACTTCGCCAGCGCCATCATCTACTACGAACGCGTCCGCCAGATGCCCGGCTTCGATGACGACGTCCACCAGCCGTTGCTCTACAACATTGGCATCGCCAATCTCCGCCTGCAGCGTTACGCCACCGCCATTACCTACCTCGAACAGTACCTGGCGATGCCCGGAGGAGACAACCGCGACTTCGCCGAGGAGAATCTGATCGACGCCAAACACGGCGCCGGCATCCCGGTTAAGAACCCCGCTCTCGCCGAACGCACCTTCAACGAAGCCAACGACTTCTTCAAGAGTGGCGACTTCGCCAGCGCCATCATCTACTACGAACGCGTCCGCCAGATGCCCGGCTTCGGTGACGACGTCCATCAGTCATTGCTCTACAACCTCGGCATCGCCAATCTCCGGCTGCGGCGTTTCGCCACCGCCATTACCTACCTCGAACAGTACTTGGCGATGCCCGGAGGAGAGAACCGCGACTTCGCCGAGGAGAATCTAACCGACGCCAAACGCGGCGCCGGCATCCCGGTTGAGGATCAACCCGCTGAGAAAGACCCCGCTCTTGCCAAACGCACCTTCAACCAGGCCAACGACTTCTTCAAGAGTGGCGACTACGCCAGCGCCATCATCTACTACGAACGTGTCCGCCAGATGCCCGGCTTCGATGACGACGTGCATCAATCAATGCTCTACAACATTGGCATCGCCAATCTCCGTCTGCGGCGTTTCGCCACCGCCATTACCTACCTGGAACAGTACCTGGCGATGCCTGGAGGAGACAAGCGCGACTTCGCCGAGGAGAATCTGATCGACGCCAAACACGGCGCCGGCATCCCCGGTTGAAGAACCGGCAGCCAGGAACAACGCAGTCGCTCGCGCAGGCCGCGTGCCACAGCGGCACACTGGCTGACCTCGGACCTGGCTGGAGTCCTGGCTAAAGGGCTCCGGCCGCTGCAGTCTTGTTACCCCGCATCTCGATATGGAGGCCCGACGATGCCAACCCAAATCCCAACAGAGGACGAGTTCCTGCGCGGGGGCATGGTGAGTGGTCCCCCCAGGTTCCTATTTGTTTGGGGGGTGGGGGCGCAGCAGCGCAAGCCGATGCGCAGCAAACCTGGCTACTGCGCCATCGCGCTATCTATCCCGGCCCAGGCTCCTCTCGATACAGACTCAGCGCCCTGAACACCGGCTCATCCGTGAAGCTGAACAGATACGCCGGATGCGTCGTGGATTCGTTGACGTGCTCGTGCCACGACCACCCCGGCACCGTCATCACGTCCTTCGCGTCCCAGTCCAGTCGCTTCCCATCCACAACCGTGGCGCCCTGCCCCTCGATCACGTGGTACACGGTGCTGTTGGTGTGACGGTGGCGCAGCGTCCGCTGGCCTGGCCGCAGCACCTGCACGTAGCACGCGATCGTCGGCATCACCGGCCCGCCCGTCGCCGGGTTGCTGTACTGCAAGATCACGCCGTCCTGCGCGCTGCCGGACTCCGCCTCGGCCAGGCGGTCCAGCGCTGCCTTGGTCTGCAACCAGGGATAGTGCCACAGCGGCGAGTTGTCGTCCTGCGGCGTCTCCCAGGCCGGCCGCAGCGCGCCCGAACCGTACTTCAACACCGAAAGGTCGGCTTCTTCCTTCGTTTTCTGCGTCTCTTCCGGGTACTCCTCACGGAAGCCCGCTTCCAGCAGGCCCACCAGCGGCGCGTCCAGCCCGTCCAGCCAGATCATCGGCGAATCGGAGTCGTTGGCATGATCGTGCCACGACCAGTTCGGCGTCAGCACCAGGTCGCCCGGCAGCATCGGGATCGTCTCGCCGTTGACCACCGTGTAGCCGCCGCTGCTCTCGATGATCAAGCGCAGCGCCGCCGGCGTGTGCCGATGCGCCCTCGCGATCTCGCCCGGCCCCACCACCTGCACGTTGGCGACCAGCGTGTTGGTGGCGCCGCGGCCGGTGCCCGGGTTAACGCAGCAGATCACGCGCCGTTCCGCCTCTTTCGTGCCGACCAGTTCCAACGCCCGCAGCGCCCGAGGCCGCATCTCGTGCCAGCGCCAGACGTAGGGCACCAGCTTGCTGCTCGGCTCCAGCGCCGTATCGGGTCGTGTCCACAGCGGCGCCATGTCGATGGCTGTCAGGTCCTGGCAATAGGCTTCGAGGTCAGCCTGCGTTGACGTGATGCTCGAGCGCTGCAACATCGACGCACCTCCATTCGCGCCGAGTCTACTACTCAGGCCCAGGATTGCAATTCAGCCCTCGCTGCAGCCCCTGCCACATCCCTCCCACACACCCCCATTGCGAGGAACGTCCCGCGACGCGGTACATCCTGAGCACCGTCGAAGGGCAACCTCCGGGGGCGCCCTCCCGTCACCCCCACCCCTAACGCAGTCCTCAAACCCCTCGTCGTCCACACCCTCGGCTCCTCCAATCAGAGCCCCGAACCGCCCCATACGCAAAAGCCCCCTCTCCACGCTGTGGAGAGGGGGTTGGGGGAGAGGTAACCCCCGTCAATCCACGCCTCATGCGCCCCTTTAGCGGGGGTTGGGGCAGAGCCCCATCTTCCAATGCAAAGGGAGAGGTAACTTCCGTCTCGCTCAATCCACGCCCCATGCGCCCCTTTAGCGGGGTCCGGGG
>CAZNHI010000066.1:0-3943 GCA_964572535.1 uncultured Dehalococcoidia bacterium | reverse complement strand
TGTCCCCGGTCTTTCAACGCCCGGTCCGGGGGTGTCCCCGGTCTTTCAACGCCCGGTCCGGGGGTGTCCCCGGTCTTTCAACGCCCGAGAGCCCCCATCTTCAATACTTCACCTGGCTCAGCGAGTACAACGTCCGCTGCTTCTGAGCGTGCGCCGCCAGCGCCTCCTGCACCACGCGGTCGATTACCTCGCCCGGCGCAATCCCCTCCAGCTCCCAGAAGTACAGCGCCAGCGAGCCCGGTATCGCGTTGATCTCGTTGATGTAGACCGTCCACCCCTCCGGCGCCACCAAAAAGTCGACGCGCGCCACACCGTTGAACGACAGCTCCGTGTACGCCCGGCGAGCCATCTCCTGCACCCGCGCAGCCACCTCGTCCGGGATGTCTGCCGGGATCACGCGCCGCGCCGCTGCCATGCCCTCCTGCTTGCTGCCCCGTAAGTACTTCGCCGTGTAGTCCAGCACCGCGTCGTCCTTGATCGGGCGCTCGCATGCGCTCACGTGTACGCCCTGCGTGTCACGCATCACCGACACGTTGATGTCCATCCCACCCTCGACCGACCGCTCGACCACACAGCGCCGGTCGTAGCTCAACACCGTGTCGACCGCGAACGCGAACGCGCTCTCGTCCTCCACCCGCGACACGCCGATGCTCGAACCCAGCGTCGCCGGCTTCACGAACAGCGGCCAGCCCAGCGCCAGCGCCTTCTCTTTCAACGGCCCCTGCTCCGACCGCCACGCCTCGCGCTCGAACCAGAAGCCTTCGACCACCGGCAGTCCCAGCCCCGCGAACGCCGTCTTCGCCACGATCTTGTCCATCGCCACCGCCGCCGGCACCAACGACGGCCCCACATAGGGCACATCCGCCAACTCGAACACCCCCTGCAGCGACCCGTCCTCGCCATGCGTCCCGTGGATGATCGAAAACGCCGCGTCCACCT
Source organism: uncultured Dehalococcoidia bacterium (assembly GCA_964572535.1). Taxonomy (GTDB): domain Bacteria; phylum Chloroflexota; class Dehalococcoidia; order DSTF01; family WHTK01; genus WHTK01. Next base: position 3,004 of record CAZNHI010000066.1, on the reverse strand, counting down.
CAACCGCGCTCAGACGCTCGCCAATGCCCGGCGTGTTGCGCACCGCCGTCAGCAGACGCCCCTTCTCCGCCGTAACCAGCACCCTGCGCCCCTTGCTCCGCGCAAACGCATCGAATGGCCCCGGGTTCAACGGCAGCGTCGCGTAGTCCGACACCTGAAACTCCGGCGTCAGGAAGTAGTCGCCACGCTCGGCCGCATACACCGGCAGCACCTCGTAGCGGCTGCGGTCCATCACGCCCATGACCTGCGCCGCCGTCACGATCGAAACCCCGTGCTCCACCGACCGCCCGCCAAAAAACACAGCAACCCGTAGCTTCCCCTGCTTCACGCCCCCATCCTAAGCCATCACCCCACTGTCGTTGCGAGCCATCCCGCCGCAGCCCTCACATCTATCGTTGCGAGCCATCCGCAGAGGCGAAGCATCACCGCATTGTCGTTGCGAGGAGCGACAGCGACGAAGCAACCCCGGTAAGCTCTGCGCACGATGGCCTACTACGTCTACATCCTCTCCAACAACGCCGGCAGCGTCCTCTACACAGGGGTCACCAGCGACCTTCAGGCCCGCGTCCATCAACATCGAGAGCACCTCATCGCAGGCTTCACCAGGCGCTACAACGTCACCCGCCTCGTCTACTACGAAGACTGCGACGACGTCATGGGCGCCATCGAGCGCGAGAAGGCAATCAAAGGCGGCTCCAGACGCCGCAAGCTAGCCCTCATCCGCTCAATGAACCCAGACTGGCACGACCTCTACGACGAACTCTGACCACCCCCGTCTGTCGTTACGAGCCAGCCCCCAGGCGGCGAAGCAACCTCGGTACCACACCCGTCGACCGCCCACCTCGCGTCAGCACCACCCGCCCCGTCTGTCGTTGCGAGCCAGCCCCCAGGCGGCGAAGCAACCTCGGTACCACGCCCCGTCACCGCCAACCACCCGCCCCGTCTGTCGTTGCGAGCCAGCCCCCAGGCGGCGAAGCAACCCCGGTACCACCTCCCGTCACCGCCAGCCACCCACCCATCTGTCGTTGCGACCCATCGCCGCAGCGAGGCGAAGCAACCCCGGTAAACCTCCCGAGCGTGGACAACGAGGCGTCAGATCACCAGAAACTCGTCGAACTGGTCCGGCAGGTCCGTCGAATACAGAATCACGTCCCCCGCCTGCCCGATGCGCCCCAGCACCGACTGTGCCTCCTCCGGGTTGCGCGCCAGGTGCACGCACTCCGCCGGAAACGACGCCTCGATCATCGCCGCCCTGATGTCTGCCGTCTGTTTCGGACCCACCAGCACCACCACGTCCGCGTTCGCCGCCGCCGCCCGCCCGATGCGCCCGTGGTACGCCGCCTTCTCCCGCCCCATCTCAATCAGCCCAGACGTCACCAGAACCCGCCGCCGCGGCTTGTACGACCCCAGCACCTCCAGCGCGCCGATGATCCCCTCCGGGTTCGCGTTGTACGCGTCGTCCAGCATCGTGACGCCGTTCTCCAACTGCATCGGCTGCAACCGGTGCTCCGGCGGCTCGAAGACCCTGATCGCCGCCGCCATGTAGCCCAAGTCCAACCCGCATGTCAGCCCGACCCCCAGCGCCGCCAGCACGTTGCTAGCGTTATGTCGAGCCAGCAGCCGCGTCGTCACATGCACCGTCTCATCCCCATACGTCACGTCCAGCTCGATCCCCGTCTGCGTCTCGACCACGTTCGTCCCCCGCAGCCCCACCTCCTCCCACTCCACCCCAAACGACAGCACTTTCGCCCGCTCATCCTGAGGCTCTCGAAGGATGAGCCCGTCCCCCAGCCGCTCATCCTCCCCCACCCGTTCGTCCTGAACCTCCAAAATCCGCTCGTCCTGAGCCTGTCCTACTTCAATCCGTTCGTCCTGAGCCTGTCGAAGGACCCTTCCCGCTTCCGATGCCCCGGGGTTTAGCCCGGGGTACTGGCCTTTCGCCAACTCCCGTATCGCCGCCACATCGAAGTTCAGCACCGCCGTCCCACCCGGCCGCAGCCCTGCCACGATTTCGAACTTCGCCGCCGCCGTCGCCTCCAACGACCCAAATCGCTCCAGGTGCTGCGCGTTCACCGTCGTGATCACGCTCACGTCCGCCCCGCCCACCATCCGGCACAGCCGCTCGATCTCGCCGCGCTTGTACGCCCCCATTTCGACTACGAAGAACTCCTGCCCCTCGTACGAGTCGTTCACCGTACGCGCGATACCCAACGGCGTGTTGAAGCTCGCCGGCGTCTTCAGCACCCTGTATCGCGCCGAGAGCAGGTGCGCCACCAGATCCTTCGTCGTCGTCTTGCCCGCGCTCCCCGTAATCGCGATCACCCGCGGCCGATTCGCCAGCAGCTTCCTCGCCGCCATCCCCATGAACCGCCGCCGACCCCGCTCCTCCAACGGCCACAACACCAGATTCGCCACCGCCAGCACGTGCCCCGCCAGCAGGCATGTCACGAACGTCGTCAGGATCGCCAGCGCAATCGCTTCCTGTTCGCCCGCCAGCAGCCCGCCGCCGCCAACCGCCAGCACGACAAGCCCCGCAACCACCAGCGCCACCACCATCAGCCTGCGAGCGCGACTCGTCATCACGAGCGGCTTGCGCGGCCTGTGCGGTGGGGCACGCAGCCTGAGCAAGACCGGTACAAGGCCCCAGGCAGTGATCGCCCCCCAGGCAGCGGCGTCCGAGCCGGCCTCAAGCCCCAGCACAGCCAGGATCGAAACTCCCCCACCGGCCAGCACCATCGGCGGCGTCAGATAGCGCTCCGCATTCACCCGCAACCACCGCAGATACTGCGGCGTCAGGTACTCCTCCAGCTGCAAGATGTGCAAGAACCGCTTCAGACGCACGAAGGTCAGCACCGCCCACGGCGCCAGCGCCACCCCAAACGCCACCCAGACCTCACTCATCGATCAGCAATCCCACCTCTGTCGATGCGAGCCATCCCGCCCCCACATCTGTCGTTGCGAGCCATCCCGCCGCAGCGGGAGGCGAAGCAACCTCGGTACGCCC
>CAZNHI010000065.1:0-9026 GCA_964572535.1 uncultured Dehalococcoidia bacterium | reverse complement strand
GGGGTCCGAGGTTACCTCACCCCCAACCCCCTCTCCCTGCGGGGAGAGGGGGCACTCTCAATCCCCCGTAGAGGCGGCGTTTGTGGGAACCCTGCCGTGATGGCGGTGAACACCTTTAGCGGGGTCCGGGGTGTCCCCGGCTTTAGACGCAGTGCATTCCCGCAGCGCTCAGGCGTGCTGTATGATCCGCGTTGGCCCGACTTTGGGCATCCCCCCGCAGCACTCAGACCAAGTTCAGGAGAGAGAAATGAAGCGTTTCGTTAGCCCTTTGTTCCGGCTCAGCGGCCGTGTCTCAGAGCCGCAGACAGTTTCGGCGCACTGCGACATCCCTTGCGGCATCTACGACCCGCATGCGGCGCAGATCGCTGCCCTTACTGTGCTCCGCATGGACCAGCTGATCGCCGCGCTGGAGATGGGCGGCAGCGACAAGGCCGCCATGGACAAGTACGGCAACTCCATCAGCCGCTATATCAAGGCGAAGGAAGAGCACGCCGAGCTGTGCAAGAGGGAAATCAACATCCTCTGGCACGACTACTTCCGGCCGGAGCACGTGGAGAAGTACCCGGACTTGCACACCAAGGTCTGGATGGCCAACAAGCTGGCCTCGCGCAACAAGCAGAACGCCGACGTGGCCGCCGCCGAAGAGCTGCTGGCCGCCGTGCGTGACATCGCTAAGATCTTCTGGGAGACCAAGGGCGTGGCGACGCGGGTCGCGGGGTCGAACCAGGCTGTCGGCGGCGAACTCGTCTACGTCGCCTAGTAAACAGCATTCAGTTTTCAGTAGTCAGTAAGCGTACGAAGGGGCTGGGTTTTTACGACCCGGCCCCTTTTCGTTTGCTTACTCTCTGAAGCGATGCGAGAGTAGGCGCAGGGTGAAGCAGCTAGTTGGGGCCGTGTTTGGTGTCTGCCTGGTCGTTGGGGGGCTGGTTTCAGGGCGTCTGGTGCGGCGCTACGTGGTCGAGGGGCGCAGCATGCTGCAGGCGTACGCGCCGGGCGCCCGCCTCGTCGTCGAGGGCCTGACGTACCGGCTGCGGCCGCCGCGCATTGGTGAGGTGGTCGTCGTGCGCTGGCCGGACGGGCCGATTCGACCACCCGGCAGCGCAGCACTGGACCTGAAGCGCGTCGTCGCGAGAGCAGGCGCCAGCGTGCGTATGTACGGCGAGGACGTGACGTTGGCTGAGGGCGAGTGGTACGTCCTGGGGGACAACCTGGACGAGAGCGAGGACAGCCGCAAGCTGGGCCCCGTGAAGACGCCGGACATCGCCGGGCGGGTGTGGTTCCGGTACTAGAAGCCGGGCGCGCGGGTCAGTTGCGGCATCGGCTCACCTGAGTCCTTGACGCGCGCTAGTTCCTCTTGAGTAGGCTCCCAGATCGCTTCCATCTCGTTGCCTTCGGGGTCAAAGAACATGACGTTGGCCGAATTCGGGTCCGGGCTGTAGCCGCCGATGCGCACGTTTTGCGCAATCAGGCGATCGTGCAGGCTCTCCAGGTCTGCGAAGGACTCCATCTCCCAGGCGAAGTGATACAGGCCCACCCGTGATGGGTCGGGCTCCCCGGCGTCGGCCGGCAGCGGCATCAGCGCCAGCTCGTGAGAGGCGTCCTCGCGGATACCGAGGAACGTGATCCCGCGCGTTTGCTTGCGCAGGGTCAGGCCGACGACTGCTGTGTAAAACGCTGCTGCCCTGTCCACATCGCGGACGCGCAAGGCAACGTGACCGAGCCAGCGTGGCGTGCCGGCAGTTTTCGTACTCATGTGTTGACTCCTGAGTGTGTTCTTAAGAGCGGAAGTAGCAGCGGCCGTCCGGGCGCTCGTTAAGGGCCGCGGGGCAGGTCCAGGTTGGGTCTGAGAGCTGCTCCGCGTTGAAGCTGCGGTGGCAGTAGGTGCATTCGAGCTGACGGTGCTGGGCCGGGCCGGTGAACGGCGGGAACAACGACTCCAGCTCGAGGCGAATCGGGTCTTCCGGGGGGAAGAACTGGGAGAAGTCGCCGGAGGGTTCGGCTCGCTGGAGGCCGCCGCCGCGTCCGTGGCGGATCTTCTCCTGCAGCATCATCAGGCCCGTGAGCAGTGATTCGGGGCGCGGCGGGCAGCCCGGCACGTAGACATCGACCGGGACGATGAGGTTGACGCCGGGCAGGGTGCTGTAACCGAAAGCGAAGGGCCCGCCCATGGTGGCGCAGCCGCCGAAGGCGATTACCCATTTGGGCTCCGGCATCTGCAGGTAGACGCGTCGTACGGAGGGCGCCATCTTCCAGGTGACGGTGCCGGCCACGATCATCAGGTCCGCCTGACGTGGCGAGGCGCGAAACACCTCGGCGCCGAAGCGGGCGATATCGTAGCGGGAGGTGGCGGTCGCGATCATCTCAATGGCGCAGCAGGCGAGGCCGAACATGGCCGGCCACAAGGACGAGGCACGCGCCCAGTTGAGCAGGTTCTCAACCGAGCCGAGGAGCAGGTTCTGCTCCAGGTCCTGCTCGACCGTGGTTGCGTGCTGGATTACGGGGAGGTTGTAGTCCTGGGTCATCTCAGGTCGATTCTAGGCGCAGGAGGTGTGTAAGGACAACGGCGGCAGGTTTCTGTCAGCGGATGAAAAGCGGACAAGCGGATGAGGATAGCCGACCGCAGGCCAGGTCAGCCGCTAGCGATCTGGGGGGCGAGGGCGCGGAGTTTCTGGACCGCGGGCGGGAGCTTTTCGAGGACGTAGTCGATGTCTGCGCGGGTGTTGGCGTGGCCGAGGGTGATGCGCAGGCTGGAGCGCGCGATGTCCAACGGCACGCCCATCGCGGTGAGGACGTGCGACGGCTCCAGCGAGCCGGTGGTGCAGGCCGAGCCGCTGCTGGCGCTGATCCCGTTGAGGTCGAGCTGGATCAGCACCGCTTCGCCCTCGACGCCTTCGAGGCAGCAGCTGAAGCTGTTGGGCAGGCGCTGCGCGGGGTCGATGGGGCCTGTGATGCGGACGCCGGGCGTGCGTCGGGGCAGCTGGGCCCAGAGGTGGTCGCGCAGGTCTTTGAGGTGGGCGACGTTGGCTTCGCGCTCGGTAACTGCCAGATGGAGGGCCTTCGCGAAGCCGGCCGCACCGGCGACGTCCTCGGTGCCGGCGCGACGGTTGCGCTCCTGCGAGCCGCCGAGGATCTGGCCCACGAACGGCGTACGTGGCCGTACGTAGAGTGCGCCGACGCCTTTGGGGCCGTAGAACTTGTGCGCCGCGAGCGAGAGCAGGTCGACGCCCAGCGCCTCGACGTCGAGGTCGAGCGCGCCGGCGGCCTGCACCGCGTCCGTGTGGAAGGCGATGTGGGGGTCGAACTCCTTGACGGCGCGCACGAGGTCAGCGATCGGCTCAACCGTCCCGACCTCGTTGTTGGCGTACATGATCGAAACGACCGTCGTGTCCGGGCGCAGCGCCGCACGCAGGTCGTCCGCGTTGACGAAGCCCTCGGCGTCCACAGGCAGATAGGTGGCGCTGAAGCCCTCGCGTTCTAGCTGCTCGACAGTGTGCAGGACGGCGTGGTGCTCGATAGCGGTCGTGATGATGTGTTTGCCGCGCCTGACGGACGCGAAGGCGGCGCCGCGGATCGCCAGGTTATCGGACTCGCTGCCGCCGCTGGTGAAGACGATGTCGTTGGGACGCGCCTGGAGCAGGGCTGCCACGTCACGCCGGGCGGCGTCGAGTGCTTTGCGCGCCTCGCGTCCCTCGAAGTAGATGCTCGACGGGTTGCCCCAGACGCCCTTGAGTGCGGGGCGCATCGCATCCAGCACGCGCGAGTCCAGCGGCGTGGTCGCTGCGTGGTCGAGATAAACGCGCCGCTGCTGCTCCATGACGCATCGAGATTAGCACGCAGGGCATGGGCGCACCTATCCCTCACTCCCTCCCCGCAATGCAGGGAGGGAAGCTCAGCCTGCGGTGCGCATTACAGTTGAGGCGGCGTGGGCCACTTCTCGTTTATTCCCTCTGCGCAGCGCGCGAAGTTGAGCCGGCAACTCCTCCGACCTTGCCAGGCCCTGTCTGGATCTCGTTAGCCGACTTTACGACTGGCAGGTTTGTGTGTGGTTGAAAAGCCTATTGAATCTAACCGGCATCGCCCAGGCTCTTGACCGCGGCAGGAGCCGTGGACGAAAGTCATAGCGTCGAGAGGGTAAAGTTTACGCTATTTTACTCGCCCCTGGAGTCCAGGACTTCGTGCGTCTCAGGGACCGCCGAAATAATCTACGCTGTATGGCTGGATAAAGCCCGACCCATCGCAGCGGGGGCAGTAGGCATCCCTGGTCGGACTGGCTAGATGCTGCTTAGCACAAGAACCGCACACCCACACTTTGCATTTCGGGCCGGTGCATTGCCACCAGTGCTGCATTTTGGCCGGATCATCGACGACCCCAATTGTTCCTCTGGAGGACTTGGTGGCCCAGCGGTGGCAGAAAAAGCAGACCGCCTCACCCAGGTGGTTCTCATACCAGGAGACCAGGGGTCGCAGTCGCTCCTTTTGAGCTTCAGCCAAGGCTCGTAACTCACGCAGAACCTGCAATGGGTCGATGTCAGTCATGTCCTGCCATGTCTTGATATCATACGTCTACAAAGAGACTGCCTCCTGCGATCTCTTAGGGGACAAAATATCACCTCGCACAGGCCTTCCAATATGCGCGCTGCCTGGCTCCCTTGCGCATCGCCTCAGCCTTCTTCATATCCTTCGTCAGGTCGTCATCAAGCGAACGGCTCATGTAGAGAAGAACGGCAATCTTCCGGCCCTCACCGTAATCAAAGTCGAAGTCCTTCAAGTCTAAACGAGTCTCTATTGCACTTGAAGCAGACCTACGTGGCGAGGTCGGCATACGTCCATCGCATGAACTCCTAGACTGCGTTTCAACAGTTCGCGGCGGTGGCGATTCAGGAGTTCTTTCCCTTGCCGCCCTCCAAACCGTCTTGGTCGCTCTCATTCAAAAGGAAATTGAAGTTCTAGCGAGTGCGTCCTCGTCCCTGCCTGATATTCAACTTAACTGGTGACCGCGACATTCTGGTACCTTGGGATGTATGGAAGGCACGCGCGGGCGCATAGTCGAGCTGCTGCGGCAGCGGGGCAAGGTGACGGTCGAAGACCTGACGCGCGTGCTCGAGGTCGCGCCTGCGACCGTGCGGCGCCACCTCGACGTGCTGCAGCGCGACGGGCAAGTCGCCCTCGATACGGTGCGGCGGGCTACCGGTCGGCCTCACTACGTTTTCACGCTGACGCAGGCGGGCCGCAACCTGTCGCCCGGGCACTACATCGGTAGCACCGTGCGCGTGATCGGCGAGCTGCTGGCGCTGCGGCCGGCCGACACGCGGGGCAAGGACGGCCGCGGGGTCGCGCTGCTGACGTTCGAGCGCATGACGTCGTCGCTGCTGCAGGCCTGCGAGCGTCGTATCACCGCCTCGAAGCTGCCGGAGCGCCTGCGCCAGGCTGTGGAGGCGCTGGCGGACAGCGGCCTGGTGGTGGAGGCGGCGGCGAGACGTGGCGGCTACCTGCTCAAGGTGCGCGACTGCCCCTGCCGCTGGGCGGACTCGACGCGCGAAGGGGCGTGCAGGCAAGCCGAGGGCCTGCTGTCGCGTCTGCTGAGGGCGCCGATCCGCCGCGAGCAGGACGAAGACCGGGATGTCTGCGCGTATTTTGTTGACATGGGGGCTCCGCCCCCAAACCCCCGCTAAAGGGGCGCAAGGGGCACAGTCTGCGCTTACTTGGTGCCGGATGGCTCTTGACAAGCGCCTATTGCCATTCGGCGGCAATCCGAAGATACTTATGGAGTCTTTTCTACTGCGCCCGACTGCGCCCGACAAGGAGCAAACATGGTAACCGGCAACGCAATCGTCACCGTCACCGACAAGGCCGCTGAGAAGGCCAAGGCAATCCTGAGCGAACGCGGCGTCGAGAACGGCGCCCTGCGTGTATTCGTGGTCTCGGGTGGCTGCTCTGGCTACTCGTACGGCATGGCCATCGCCCGTAGCCGCGAAGAGGACGACATCGCCATCGAAGCGTCCGGGATCACGCTGCTGGTCGACGCCGAGAGCGCGCCGCTACTGGAAGGCGCCGAGGTCGACTATGTGGACGACCTGATGAAGAGCGGCTTCACGATCTTCAACCCCAACGCGACCCACAGCTGCTCTTGCGGCAGTAGCTTCCAGACCGCAGACGGGTCCGGCCAGGCGAAGTCCTGCTGCTAAGCGTCTGAACCAGTGAATCAAGCGTCCTTCTGCGGAGGGACGCTTTTTTGTATCTAAGCCGGAGAGACCCTGGTACTGACATGGGGGCTCTGCCCCCAAACCCCCGCTAAAGGGGCGCATGGCAGCAGGGTCGCGATAGACAGCCGGACGCCTCTCAGGGGGCGCACAAATCTTCAGGAGGCATGAGATGGCTTACTGGATCGTCGTTGGGTCAGCTGAGAACTACGAGATTGCCCGCGAGCGCGGCTTCGACATGTTTGGCTTCAAGAGCACGCGCCGCCGCGAGTCCGCCGAGATGAAGCCCGGCGACAAGCTGATCTTCTACCTCACGGGCGTGATGAAGTTCGGCGGCATCGCGAACGTGACCTCTGAGGTTTTCGAGGACCACACGCCGGTGTTCAGGACGGAGAAGAAGCCGGGCGAGGACTATCCCTTCCGGGTCAAGACCGCCGGGGACATCTTGCTCGACTCCGGGCAGTGGCTCGACGTCAAGGAGTACGCGACGCGGCTGGAGATGACGCTCAAGCGCGGCGAGTACTGGCGCCTCGCCTTCCAGGGCAACCTGCATAAGATCAGCGACGCCGACTACAAGACGATCGCCACGGATGTGGCGGAGGCCGCGAAGAGGGTGGCGGTGTAAGAAGCGGCGGCCGGGAGCCGACGAACCGCGGGTTGCCGTGTCGTAATGGTTCAGTAGGTCCGGGCGTCTGTCCGAGATTGCTTCGTCGCTGTCGCTCCTCGCAATGACAGAGTGGGCCGCGACGCCTCGCAGAGGCTCGGGACGCGGAACCCCATCGACACCGGATAGCCAGAGAGAAGGAACTCAATTCATGGACGCATTTGACGCCGTACGCACCGTACTTGCCGTGCGCGCTTTCCAGGACAAGCCGGTCCCAGCTGACGTGATCCGGCGCATCGTTGATTCGGCGCACCTCACGGCGAGCAGCCGCAACGGGCAGCCGTGGCACTTCATCGTGGTGCAGGACCGCGACAAGCTGAAGCGCCTGGCGCCGCTGGCGAAGACGGGCCCGTACATTGCTGAGGCGCCGGTCGCCATCGCCGTGGCATACGACAAGGAGTCGGTGTTTGGCGTGTCAGACACCAGCCGGGCGATCCAGTCGATGGTCCTCACGGCGTGGGCCGAAGGCGTCGGCTCCAACTGGGTCGGCTTCGACGGCACCCTGGGCGACGTGAACGCGGAGCTGGGCCTGCCGGACAACCTGCAGCTGGTCGGCCTGGTGCCGTTCGGCTACCCGGTGAAGAAGCTGGGCAAGGGCAAGAAGAACCGCAAGCCGATCGGCGAGGTGGTGCACAAGGAGCGCTTCGGGACGCCCTGGAGCTAACGGGCCGGCTGGTCCAGCCCCGCCTCGCGTAGCAGCGCCTGGTACTGCCGCGCGTGCTCTGCGACGAACCACTCTGAGAGCAGGGGCTGCAGTTCGATTTGTAACGGCAACGGCAGGGCAAAGAAATCGCCCGGCACTGTACCCAGACAGCGCTGCGAGCCACAGGCACACTGCCACGGTTGGCCATCCGACAGGTCTACGCAGTAGTTGTCCGTGATCTCTTCTCCGCGCCGGATCGGACGCAGCGCGGTCAGGTGCGTGACGCCTGCGCTGCGCTTGTGGAAGGAATTGGCGTCGCAGGAGTGGTTGACGTGGCGTTCGGGGAAGCCCAGGTAGACCTGCCGTCCGCCCTCCAGCCAGTCGCAGTGGTGCTCGAACTCGCCCCTGGCTTCGTCCAGCGGCGCGTCCGCGGTCACGGGACGCTCGTAGCGCAGCATAATTGTCTCGCCGGTCGAGAACGCGCGGCGGGCGAACACGCCGAGCCCATGGATCGGCGAGGTCTTCGCGTAGACGCCTTCCTGCCAGCCTGCGTTCACGTTCACGATTCTATGCCAGAGCTTCGACCGCAAACGCGCGAACCCGAAGCGGAGAGAGGGTCGAAGCCGGCGTGAAGGCCGGAGCTTTCCCCGCGTTCTGATTGCTGATTACTGGAAAACTGAGAACGTGAACTATGCTTTGACGGCTACGATCTCCAGCCAGGTCCGCGGCAGGTACTTCATCTGGAGGTCGTGGAAGGTCTGCTTCACGGTGGCTTGCAGCGCCCTGGCGGCCTCTTCGGCGTCCTCTTCGGTGGCGTGGAGGGCGCCCATTGCGAAGTCCTTGTAGGAGCTGATGGCGCGCACGGCAGACTGGCTGAGCAGAACGCGGCGCTCTCGCCACTCGACGACTTTGAAGCCGGCTTCGTGGAGCAGGTCGCAGTAGTTCTCGGCTGTGAGAAACTCCATCGCCTGGACCTTCTCGCCCTTGTCGCGGTGGGGCAGGCGCCGGTTGATCTCGACGATGGAGCGGCGGATCCAGCGGCCGTAGAAGGGCTTGCTTTCTTCTGGATAGGCGCCGTCGTAGAAGGTGGTGTTCATGGCGAAGAGGCCGCCGGGCTTGAGAACCCGATAACTCTCCCGGAGCGCCTTTTTCTTGGCATCGCCGTCCAGCAGGTGGAGGCCGTTGGCGAAGAACACCGCGTCGTACTGCTGCGAGCCGAAGGGCAGACTGTCCGCTGACGCGTACACGTAGGTGGCGTTGTCCTGCGCCACCTCGATCTTTGCCTGGAACAGGGCCGGCAGGTCGAGGTCCAGCAGGGTTGCGGCCAGCTTGATGCCGGCGCCTTTGGCGCGCTCGTACATGAGCGCGGTGGGCAGGCCGGTGCCGGCCGCCAGCTCCAGTAGCCGGATGGACCTGGCGCCGCTGAGCTGCTTCATCACCCTGCCAATGAGAAGCTCATTGACATGGATATACGCCGGCTCCTTGGCGAAGGGGTCGAAGGTGTGGACGTCACTCACGG
>CAZNHI010000064.1:0-9138 GCA_964572535.1 uncultured Dehalococcoidia bacterium | reverse complement strand
CGGCCACTACGTAAAGATGGTGCACAACGGCATCGAGTACGGGCTGATGCAGGCGTACGCGGAGGGCTTTGAGCTGCTGGAGGCGAAGAAGGAATTCGGGCTGGACCTGGGGCAGGTAGCGGAGGTGTGGCGTAACGGCAGCGTGGTGCGGTCGTGGCTGCTGGAGCTGGCGTCGCGGGCGCTGCAGGAAGACCCTCACTTGGAGAAGCTGCAAGCTTACGTAGAGGACTCCGGCGAAGGGCGCTGGGCGGTGCAGGAGTCGATCGAGCTGGCGGTGCCGGTACCGGTGATCTCCTCGGCGTTGCAGGCGCGCTTCAGGTCGCGACAGGAGCAACCGTTCGGGGCGAGGCTGCTGGCGGCGTTGCGCAACCAGTTCGGTGGTCATGCAGTGCGGGAGCGATGACGGGGGAGAACCTCGACATCGTGATCGTCGGCGCGACGGGCAGCCTGGCGCGCCGGAAGCTGCTGCCCGCGCTTTACGACCTGCAGGCGCAGGGGCTGCTGCCTGAGCGAGGACGCATCGTGGGGTTGGCGCGCAGCCCGTTCACGGACGACCAGTTTCGGGGGCTGGCGCGCGAGGCTGCGCAGAAGGCCGCGCGCATCGACTGGGACGATGAGGTCTGGGAGGAGTTGGCGCAGCGCATGAGCTTCGTGCGGCTGACGGACGAGGGCTTCGCGGAGCTACGGAGCCAGCTGCACCAACCGGAGCGCCTGGTCTACCTGGCAATCCCGCCGGGCGCCTTCGGAGAGACGGTGCGGGCGCTGGCGGCGGAAGGCCTATCGCAGGGCACGCGGCTGCTAATCGAAAAGCCGTTCGGGAGAGACCTGGCATCGGCGTGCGAGCTGGACGCAGAGCTGCGAGAGGTGTTGGAGGAATCGCAGATATTCCGCATCGACCACTACCTGGGCAAAGAGACGGTGCAGAACATCCTGGTGTTCCGCTTCGGCAACTCGGTGTTCGAGCGGGTGTGGAACCGGGACGCGATCGACCACATCGAGATAACGGTGGCTGAGACAGGCGGCGTGGACGGCCGCGGCTCTTTCTACGAGGAGGTCGGGGCGCTGCGGGACATCGTTCAGAACCACCTTCTGCAGGTGCTGTCGCTGCTGACCATGGAGCCGCCGGCGTCGTTCGATGCGGAGGCAGTGCGGGACGAGAAGGTGAAGCTGTTGCGGGCGGTGCGTCCGCTGGATCCGGCGCGCATGGTGCGCGGGCAGTACGCGCGCGGACGCACGGATGGGCGCGAGTCGCCAGGATATCGGGATGAAGAGAACGTGGCGCCGGACTCGGACACGGAGACGTTCGTGGCGATGCGGGTAGCGATCGAGAACTGGCGCTGGGCCGGCGTGCCAATCTACCTGCGCACCGGCAAGCGCCTGCGGTTGCACACGACCCAGATCGAGATCGCGTTCAAGGACGTGCCGATGCCGTTCTTCGAGGCGACGGGGGTGGAAGCGCTGCAGCCGAACACGCTGACGCTGAGCATCCAGCCGGAGGAGGAGATCACGTTTTCGTTCCTGGCCAAAGTGCCGGGGCCGGAGATCAGCGTTAAGCCTGTGACGATGAACTTCAGCTACGACTCGGCGTTCACGGCGGAGCCGGCCGAGGCTTACGAGCGTCTGATCCGTGATGCGATCGAGGGAGACAGGACGTTGTTTGTGCGGGCCGACAGCGTTGAGCGGGCGTGGCAGATCGTGCAGCCGGCGCTGGATCAGCCGCCACCGCTGCATTTCTACGAGGCGGGGACGTGGGGGCCGCAAGAGTCCGAGGAGCTGATCGAGCCGCTGCGCTGGCACCTGCGCTGAGGCGCCGGGCTTCGGAGTGACCGCGAGACTGCCGATTATCCATGGTGCACGGCCTGACCGAAACTCGACGTGCAGACGGCAGACGGGCTCCTAACCAGACTCGCGTTATACTTGCGGGAGCGTGAAAGATTCGCGAAACGGTCCTTCTCCAGGCACCTCAAGAGTCTCGACGTTGATGGCGGCGCGATTCGCCAACGTGGAGAGCATCTCCGGCCTGATCGGCTCCGGGGCGGCACGACCGGTGCGCTTCGGTGTGGTGGGCGCGGTCACCTTCGGCGTGCAGCTGGGGATGCTGATGGCCTTCAAGGAGGCCGGCTTCGGCTCCGTGATCGCCTACGCGCTGGGGCTGGCGGTGTCGGTGCAGTTCAACTTTGTGGTGAACCAGCTAGTCGTGTGGCACGACCGGCCGCTGGCGATGTTCAGCAAGCAGGGCGCCGAACGCTGGGTGACCTTCCACGGCTGCATTGCGCTGTCGCTGGTGGTGAACTTCCTGGCCTTCCTGGTGGCGCAGATGTTCATGCCGGATATCCTGGCAGCGGTGGTAGGTGTCTGCGCTTCGACGGCGCTGAAGTTCCTGTCGCTGGACAAGCTGGCGTTCCGTCCGGCTGAAGAAGGCGTCTGAGCGCAGAGAACGCGTGCAGTACCCCGGGCTGAACCCCGGGGCATCGTGGCGTGATGAGCAGTCGGGGGGTTGACCTCACCCCCAGCCCCTCTCCTTGCGAGGAGAGGGGAGCTTAGCCGTCATGAGGCACTACAGCGGGGCGGCCGCGCTGCCTCAATCCCCTCACCCCTGAGCGGGCGCAGTACCCCAGGCTGAACCCCGGGGCATCGTGGCGTGGTGAGCAGTCGGGGCGCTGACCTCACCCCCAGCCCCTCTCCTTGCGAGGAGAGGGGAGCTTAGCCGTCGTGAGGAACTACAGCGGGTCGGCGCGCTGCCTTAATGCCCTAAGCCTGAGCGGGCGCAGTACCCCGGGGCATCGTGGCGCATGGCAGGTCCTTAGTCGGATGAAGGGTAGTTAGTTGTTGGGGCTACGACTTTTCGAAGACGAAGAGGTTATTGAGGCCGAGCTGAAACTTCTTGCGCTCGATCAGATTGAATCGAGGCGCTGGGAAGACGCCGGGCGTGTGGCCGGGCTGGAAGCCGTAGTGCTCGTGCATGCTCATGCCGTCGATCAGATGCAGCTTGTCGAGCAGGTGCAGGATGTCATCGACGCGCGGTGAGGGCACGGTGATCACGATGCGGCCACGGTCGTTGAGCATGTCGAAGCAGACGTCCGCGAGCTTCGCCTGCTCATCGGGCTGGATGTGTTCGAGGACGGCGAGCATGGTGATCAGGTCGCACCTGACGCCGGGGGGCAGGTCCTGGGGAAAGAGGCCGGGGTAGAGCTCGTAGGCATCGGTCTTTTCGACCTCGGTGAGGATGGGGTCGACGCCGATGCCGTGGCTGATCAGGCCGCCCCACTGCTTGAACATGACGCCGTCCGCGCAACCGACGTCGAGGACGACGTCGCCCTGGCGCACGTAGGGCCTGGCGCGGGCGATGCGGACGTCACGCAGATAGCGGTCGAAGGACTTCATAGAGCGTACTGAGAATGCCTTTTCTGGTGGTTGGGGACAAGGGTGCGGGTGCGCGGCTGGCCTTCGGGTATGGCCCTGGCAATGCCGAAACTTTGATCAACAACTGTTAACAACGAAAAGTGCCAGCGGATATTGACCCCCCCTCGTATAGAGTGGCTACGATAGGTACGGTAATGAACATACAGGCTCTCTCAGGCGTGACGAAGGTGGTGGCAGCGCTGGCAGGCGGCGGGTTGCTGGCCGGCGCGATTGCGCTGGGCGCCAGCGGGGGTAACGGCGGGGGCTCCACTCCCCTAGCGCAGGTTGTGGCCGCGACAGCCACGAGCGTGGTGGAGGGGACCACGAGTCAGACCGGCTCCAAGCTGGATCCCAACCAAGCGCGGACTGACTGTCCTCAGGGTTGGACGTACTACAACGATTCACAAGGTTACTTCTCGTTTTGCTATCCATCCACCTTGAGAGCCACTGTGGGCGAGGGCGAGCCTGGGGGAAGCAAGGCTATTACTGTGGACATTCCTCCTTCGGCATTGCAGACAAGCCCTGACACTCTCGTGTTCACGATCTACTGGAAACCCACGTCGCCTTTCGAACAAAAACGCGTGCCTACGCGATGCAGAAGCGAAGAGGTCTCCTTCGGAGGTGTGGTTAGAGAAGAGGCATTGAGTGCCGCGGGCAAAGCAGTGGTTGCCTGCCGGGGTGTTGGCAAGACGCCGTACCACGGTGAGGACCCGGTATCGATCGAAATGCGTTCTGCTGACGGTTGGATTCAAGTATTCGCCTTCCACGGAGGTCCAAACCTACCAAGTACAAAGTTCACTGTCGCCCAAGTAATCGACAGTATACGAATGCCATGACTGCTCGAAGCTGAGATACAAGAGGTCTTCATGCACGCAAGGATTGCGACTCACCTAGGCCTTGTTCTTGCTGTTGCTCCAGGTTCTGACACGGCCCACGCAAACCACGAGGAGTTTAGGTATAAACTCCCCTGCCTTCCTCAAGAACCTTGCTTTCTCACTACACAGCTTCATGCGAATGGATCTCTGGATTTCGATATCAACGGTTCAGGATCGAGTGGAATCATCCGGGCTATGGCGGAAGGAGTAGTTGCAAGCACCCCGGTGCAGAACACCGTCTGGGCCACATTTGGACTCGGGAGGCAAGTGATCGTGGGCGACATTCACGGAGGAACCACGATCTACGCGCACCTTGCATCGGTAGCCGACGGTATTGCCAGCGGTAGCGGCATTATTCAAGCAACAGCTCTAGGGATAGAGGGTGACACTGGATTCACGATCGATCCGGAGGATCAAGTCTGCAAGGTCCATCTGCACTGGCAAACTGGTTCTCTGCCAGAGTTCATTAGTTCATCGATGGGCGTGAGGTCGCGACGATGCAGACTTTTGCTCAGTGCTCTTGTTCGTACTCGTCTTCGAACGAAATCATAGGCGACGAATCCATTGACCAGGACGCAGGTTTTGAGATTGACGCTGAGTATTACGAGTGGGGCCAGTGGACAAACATCGGGTGGGTCTCAGACGCCGGCCGTGGCCTTCCTATGCACCGGCACGGATACGGCTGGGAACAGAACTTCGGAAGCCATGACGACCAGGCTGGTATTGGTCGTAGCGGCATCTACGTCCCCGACCGCATCTCGGGTGATGCTTTCTGGGTGCAGCCAGAGTTCTGGCCGACTTATGAAAACGTCACTGGAGGCGCAACAGGCTGGCTCCAGTATCCTGCCGGAGAGCAACTTGTGCCGTGTCCTCCCGCCGGGCCGAGCCCCTGCGACACGTACCAGGCCTTTGAATGCGGCTACATTTGGCGCGACGCGTCTTCTATCATGGCGGAGGCCTTCTGTCCTGGCCTGTCCGCGCTTTCGACGGCGTCCGGCGGGCTTTACAAGCACCTCGAGTACACCGCGGGCGGCTGGGACAATGAAGGTACGCCGCCCGCGGCCTCGCTAGACCTGAAGGTGTTCGATGATTTGATGGTCCACAAGGAGGGCGGCGGCGTCGTCTCCTTCCGTGTCTCCACAGACGGCGGCCAGTCCTGGACTGTTACGCCGAAACCGGAACTCCAGGGAGACGGAAACCACTACCATCCTGTGGACGCAGACCTGTGCCCGGATGGCCGGCTGTGGCTGGCATGGCAAAGGTATTCTGGCGGTGGGACGCTGAACAGGATTCGGATCTATTACTCCGATGACTTCGGGGAGACGATCATGTTGTCCAGCGACGTGAGCATCGGCGGCATTGGCGGCGGTGCAGCTCACTCGAATGGTAGCCTCACGTGCCACGCCACCGACGCCAACAAGATCGCTGTGGTCGTCCAACGGGGCTCGAGTTCGCGTGCACGAGTAACAACCAACGGCGGTGGTAACTGGACGAGCTATGCTCAGAGCTCTCTGGCCAATGCCTACCGCATGGTGTGGAGCGGCGACAGGCTCATCCTAGTATCCGACATCAGTAACGTCTTTCGGATTTACAAGTCAGACGACAACGGTGACACGTTCGTAACGGCAGCCGATTTCTCGCAAACCGGGACTAATCGGTCCGATGACGTAGAGGTGATAAGGACAGACGTGCCTGGTGTGCTATTTGCCTTCGCCGACGACTCGACCGACTACCTTCTGCGCTCGACGGACAATGGAGATTCGTGGGTGCAAGTCGGGTCCTTCGGCGGGAGCAGCGCGGCAAGAGGACTGGCGTACGATTCTCAGAGCGGCAATCTCTACTACAGTCCTGACACCGGCTCCGTCAGGAGGATGCCGAATGCGGCGATTCGCGACTGGGCCGCGATCCTGAGCTCCGACTGGATCGGGTTGCCGGGTCTGGGCGGCAACATGGCGCTCCGCGGGCTTGCCCTCGACGGGAGCGGCGGGTCTCTGGGGCTCCTGGGGCCGTAACAGCCCGGACTTCTGGCTCCCTAGCCTTGCTTCGTACCTAAGTTTCGCAATCCCGGGCAGCAGGCGAGGCCGAGGCGTGCGGTTGCACGTAGCGATTATTCTGGAATACGATCCGTTACGATAGCCCAGACATGACCCAGCAAATCGAAGCAGAGAAGCCAACCGCCGCCAGGCCCAGCGAGCACTTCGTCTCGATCGTCATGCCTTGCCTCAACGAGGAGCAGACGGTGCAGACCTGCGTGCGCAAGGGCCTGAGCTGGCTGGGTCGCTCTGGGATGCAGGGCGAGGTGCTCGTCGTCGACAACGGGTCGACGGACGGGTCGCCGGAGTTGGCGCTGGCGGCGGGCGCGCGAGTGGTCCACGAATCGACGCGCGGTTACGGCGCGGCGCTGCGTCGGGGCTTCGCCGAGGCGAAGGGCGACTGGCTGGTCATGGGCGACTGCGACGACACCTACGAGTTCGGTGACCTGGACTCGCTGATGGAGCCGCTGTACGAGGGCGCGGACCTCTCGATCGGCAACCGGTTCGCGGGCGGCATCGCGCCCGGGGCGATGACCTGGAGCCACCGCTACATCGGCACGCCGGCGATTTCGTTCTTGCTACGGATGTTTACCGGCCTGAAGGTCGGTGACAGCCAGTGCGGGCTGCGGGCGTTCACGCGCGACGCCCTGGACCGGCTGGACCTGCGCACCGACGGCATGGAGCTGGCCTCCGAGATGATCCTCAAGGCGGCGCGCCGCAACCTCAAGGTGGCCGAGCGGCCGGTACCTTACGCGGAGCGCCTGGGCGAAGCCAAGCTGAACACCTTCCGTGACGGCTGGCGACACCTGCGTTTTCTGATGCTGGCGAGCCCCAACTACATGTTCACGCTGCCGGGCATCATCCTGACGGTGCTGGGCATCATCATTCTGGCGGCGGCGCTGCCCAACGACCGCATCGATTTTGGCGACCGGACGTGGCAGCCGGTGTTCGCGGGCAGCATCTGCGTGGTGGTGGGCTTCAACGCGCTGATGCTGGGCTTCGCGTCACGCCTGTATACCAGCGCGCGCGGGATCACCAATGAGGACGCCTTCACGCGGTTCTACAGCAAGTATCTGAGCTTGGAGGTGTTCGTCGTGATCGGCCTGTTGCTGATCGGGGCGGGCATCATCATGGACGTGATCCTGCTGGCGTCCGGGGAGGCGGGGATCAACCGCATAGGCCTGGCTGCGATAGCGCAGACGCTGATCGTGGTTGGGGCGAACGCGGGGCTGGTGGGCGCGCTGGCGAGCTTGCTGGAGAACCGGCACGGGTAGCAGACAGCGCAGGGCGACGTTTCGAGGGCCGGCGAGGCCCTTTTTTCATGCCCGGCCCTGCTTTAGCAGTCGGGTCGCGACTAACAGGGCGAAGAGCGCAGCAAGCGCAGTAGCCATGACGAGCGCAAGCGTGCTGGACGACTCCGCCGGCGGGATAGCAGCGGCCTGTAGCGCGGCCTCGATCTGGGCGTCTGTGGCGCCGGCGCGAGCGCCGATTTCGCGGACGAATGGCTCCGGTACGCCGACGAACACCGGCTTGTAGTTGACGTCCTCGAGGACGGCCTGGCCAGGCTGGAGGAGTATCTTGCCGCCCAGGCCCAGGGCCCAGTCACACTGCTCGGGGACGCCGAGACGAGTGGCGTAGCAGGAATGGTGGAGGAAGAGCAGAACCTGCACCTTGAAGCAGCCTGGGACTATTACGCGGGCAGTCCAGGTTGAGGCGCGGAATCGTGATCTCCGGCTCGGTTAGCTCGCCCTTCAGGACGCCCTCGATCCTTACCGTTGACTGATAGCCCTGGTAACGAGGCTCCCAGTCGTCTCCATTTAGCTGCTCCCGCGCGACTGATCCGATTGCGACTACCTCTGCGTACTCCAGTGCCGAGTCGATCCTGGCAAAGGGGTCAGGGAGCGCGATTTCGGAGCAGGTAGAAGCTGAGGCTTCAGGCGGCTCCCGGTGCGAGAACACGACCAGCGCGAGAAGCAGGCAGGCGAGCAGTCCGAGGACTCTCATTGACCTATTCTACGCAATCGAGCGGCTGCGAGGCTTTGCTGTGAGGCTAGCGGTCCGTGGCGGGGTTGTAGAGCTCGATGGAGGCTTCGGGGTCCCAGGAGGCTACGTAGATGTCGCGGCCGGGGAAGGCGGCGATGATCTCAGCGTTGCGGCCGGCGATGTAGCGCGCCCAAACCACTTTGCCGTTGAAGTCGAGGTCGTTGCGCAGGAAGACGGTGCCGTAGCAGTGGATGCTCTCGAAGAAGCCGCAGGGCTTGACCAGGACGAGGGCGTTGTCGAGCGGCGTGCGGCGGGCGAGCCTGTCGAGGCGGTCGTCGATGCCGAAGACGCCGTCGATCTCCGAGGCGCGGGCGGGCAGGTTGGGCGAGTCCTGGACGTCGTGCCAGCCGAAGAGCCAGCCACCGCTGCCCCAGAGCACGAGCGCGGCGACCACCGCGTAGACCAGGAGCGGGCCGGTGAACGCCGGGTTGACCCGCCCCGAGCGCAGGCGAAAGGCGGCGGCGTTGAGCAAACGGCCCGCAAGCTCGATGCCGCGCGCTGAGAGCAGCACGAGGAAGGGCATCGCCTCGTACCAGTAGCGCGGGCCTTCGTAGATGCCGGAGAAGCGGTAGAAGACGTAGACGGCCATGGGGATGGCGGCGCAGGCGAGGCAGAAGTAGTCCCAGCGGTTGCGTGTGCCCAGGAGGAAGGGCAGGCAGAGAAAGCCAAGCCCTATGAAGGCGGGCCAGCCGTTGAACACGAGCAGCAGCGCCGTCAGCTGGGCCTGCTGGTTGCGGATGCCGATGTCCAGCGTGTGGCCGTCGCGGAAGCCGAAGAGCTGCGAG
>CAZNHI010000063.1:0-9142 GCA_964572535.1 uncultured Dehalococcoidia bacterium | reverse complement strand
CCATGCGCTGCGCCAGCGTCTCACGCGCCGCTGCCTCCGTCAGGACGACGAAGCGCCAGGGTTGGCGGTTGTGCGCGGAGGGCGCCCAGCTCCCCGCCTCAAGCAGAGCCTCGATTGTCTGCTGGTCTACCGGGCTCGACTCGTATCGGCGGACCGAACGCCGACCCTTGATCAGGTTCTCGAAGACGTCCCGCATGGTTTCGGAAGACATGGCAGGGTCATTGTCACGGCCGCGGCGGGCGCGCGCAACGCGACTACAGCGGCTGAAGCAGCGTCCGCGCCGGCGCCCCGTCTGCGCCCTCGATCAGCAGCGGCAAGCAGAGCAGTCGATACGCCCCCGCCTGCACGCGCCGCAGGTCCAGCCCTTCGAGGATCACGACTCCTGCTTCAAGCAACGCGAGGTGCGTCGGCGCTGGGTCGCTGAACGGCGCGATCGAGAGGTAGTCGATGCCGACGAGACGCACACCACGGCGCACCAGCTCTCGGGCCGCATCTACCGTCAGCGCCACGAAGTCGCGGCTGAACTCGTCCCCATCCCAGAGCCGTGAGTTACTCGTCTTGAACAGGACCCGTTCACAGCCCGCGGGTATTTCCAGGCCACGCAACGCCGACATATCGACCTGGCCAAGGACCTCCGTAGCGTCCACCACGAAGGCATCGCCGATCAGCGCCTCCATAGGCGTCGCTTCGACACCGGGAGCGCCGTCGATGAAGTGCAAGGGCGCGTCAATGTGCGTACCGCTGTGCAGGCCGAAGTCGAGCTTGCTGAGGTTACACACACCGCCAGCCGCCAGCCTCGTCACGCGCTCGACAACCACGGGCGGGTCGCCTTCGTAAACCGGCATGCCCGGCCTTATTGGCACCGAGACGTCGATGTAGTCCACGCCGCCATTATGCGACGCCGTGAAGCCGAGCCTCGCGTGCGCTACTCTGAACTCGGAAGCAATCTAGCCGGACGCGGCAACGCTGAGTTTCTGGCCCACCTGAGGTCGACGAGCGAAGCCACCGGAATTGCAGGCTCACTTCTGAGCCACAGGGCTCACTTGCTAGTCTCTGTTTAGTCGGACGGCCACCATGATCAAGAATGCTGTTCTAGGCGCAATCGGGGCCCTGCTCGTCGCGGGAGCGATCACGGCGGCATTTGTCCTCGGCGGCTCCGGCGAAGACAGCGAACCGCCGCAGACCACGCAATCGACCGCCGTTCCCACCCAACCAGCCTCCGTTAGCTCCCCAACGCCCCGTCCGGCAGCCACCGTCACTCCCAGGCCCAACACCACGGCCCCGACCGATCGGTCGAGCTGTGCCGAGATCAAAGGCACTCCTTATCGTTCGGACACCGAGCGCGCATTCTACCTCGCCAACTGTGCCGCCACGACTCAATCAACGGGCGCGAGCCCACCTAACACTTCCGTGGACACGTCCCCGTCTTGCAGCACGGACATCCAGATCAAGACCAGCCGCACCGATGGGACCTTCGACGTTAGCGGCACCACTCTCGACCAGATCGACGCCTCCCTGCAGGCCAACGGTCCCGTGGTTGAGGGGGAAACCGCTGCCGGACTCACAGAGTACGAGTACGGCATCGATGGCTCATTCTGCACTCGCGCCGGCTCCTGCTCGATCGGCGCCATGTCGGTCACCGCCAGCATCGTCGTCACCCTGCCCAACCTAACTACGCTGTCCCAGGTCACCCCCGATATAAAGGCGCTCTGGGACCGCTTCGCGGAGCTCGTGAGAGTACACGAGAATCGCCATGTCACGATCGTCGAGGAGGGGATGGCTGAGATCAAACGTCAGCTGCTGCTCGTGGCGGAGCAGCCAAACTGCGACAGCCTGGACCACGAGATCGACAAGGTCTGGCTGCTCTACAGCTCTCAGATGGAGCAGCGCCAGAATGCCTTCCACGCCGCGGATCGCTCCGGCCAGGGCGGCAGCGTTGTCCGCTAGCGGGAGGGCTGGTAGCGCGCTACCAGCGCGTAGAAGTCGCCGCACCGGTTGAACGGCCACACGCCGCCCAGCAGGTCATCGAGACGCATCAGCGCCCTAGTCAGCTTCGCGTGACGGCCTACGAAGCCGCCGAAGAACGAAGGCGGCGCAAATAAACAAAACGACCGCAACCCCTCGACTCGAAACTCCGAGCCAAGAGCTGTCGCGACCTTCCCCGGCGTGTGGTACCAGGTGCGAATGTACGCCCCACCGACGTGCGCCAGCGTCCCACGTTCATTGAACCGCCGCCGCGCTGTCTTGGTGTGGCCCCGCAGCATCTGCGCCAGCTCCCAGGGGCAGACCGGCGGCATGATCACCCAGACGATCGAACCACCGGGCTTGAGCACAGCCGACAGCTGCTCTGAGACCAATACAAGGTCGGCGGTGCAGTTGAGCCCGCCGAGGTTGGAGAACACGAGGTCGTACGGCCCACCGTACGCACGCCGTAGCTCGTCAAACGGCAGGCAAGCGTACGTCAGCCGGCCCTCAACCTCTGGCTGCTGCGCCTTTTCGGCCAACGCTGCCAGCATCCCCGGCGCCACGTCCGTGGCATGCACGAGGTAGCCTTGCGCCGCAAAGAAGGCGGCGTCGATGCCTGACCCAGCGTTGATCTCTAGAATCGACCCGCCGGGAGCGAGCTGCGCCTCGACGAGACCCCGAATGCGATCGCGCATCCAAATAATGATCGGGTGGCTCTCCGCCAACGCGTCGTACTCCGCCGCCATGGCTGAGAAGCCACGGTCTGACTCGCTTACCTCGGTGGAGAGGTTCACCTGCCCACCGCTGCCGCTTCGTCCTGCGAAGAGGGCGTGGCCGCCTCATCTCGCGACAACTCGGTGGGCAGCGCCGAGGCGTCCGGCGGCGCCCGCCGCCGCGAAAGCTCCAGGCGCGCCTCCAACACCGGGAGGAGCGCCGCATCCCTGCTCAACGCCGCCGCTCGCTTCAGCTGTCCGGCTCGCAGCAACGCCGTCAGTGCCTCAACCAGTGCCCGGCCTCGCTTCGCCCTCTGCAGACGAAACTCGGCATGCAGCCGCGAGTGCAGCTGGTGGTAGAAGGACGTCGGGTAGGGACCGTCGTAGAGCATCGCCAGGTCTGAAGAATCCACCCAGTTGTGGGGCCCCCTGATCTTGTCGCGCACTCGTTCGTAGAACGGCGTGCCCGGCAACGGATAGGAGACCGATACGCCAATGTCGTCAGGGTCGCAGTCGCGCACCAGCTGCAGCGTGCGCTGAATGTCGTCCCAGGTCTCGCCGGGATAGCCGAATTGCAAGAAGAACGCCACGCCGATCCCCGCCGCCTTGAGGCGCTTCGTCGCCTCGCCGATCTGCTCGACAGTCGTACCCTTCTCCATCGCGTCTAGCACGCCCTGCGAACCGGACTCGGCGCCGAGCCAAACTGTCTCGCAGCCCGAGCGCCGCAAGGCGTCGATTTCGCCCGGGCGCAGCAACAAGTCGGCGCGGCTGAGGCACTTGAACGGCATCTGCAGGCCTTCGCGCTCGATGGCGTCCGCGAACTCGGGCAACCAGCCCGGCTTGAGGCCGAAGATGTCGTCCATGAACCAGAGATGTTCGGCGCCCAGAGCGCGCAGGCTGCGTATCTCTTCGACCACGTCCTCGGGGCTGCGCACGCCATAGCGCTGGCCCCAGATTGGCTTGGCACACCAGTTGCAGTGGAACGGGCAGCCCCGCGAAGTCACCAGATTCATCGAGACGCGACCCAGCCCCTGCCACGCCGTTCGATACGCATCCAGGTCCAGCAGGTCGCGCGCCGGGGACGGCAGCGAATCCAGATCGCGGATCACGGGCCGCCTGCCGGTCGTGACCACCTCACCCACTTCGTCCACAAACGAAAGGCCCTGGACGGAGTAAGCGTCGCCGCCCGACTCCAGCGCCGCCAGCAGCTCGCACAGCGTCTCCTCCCCCTCGCCCAGCACCGCGAATGAGGCTCCGCGCTGGAGGTAGTCTGCCGCGTGGTCGGTCACGTCGGCGCCACAAACGATGACGCGGCAGCCCTGACTCCGCGCCGCGCCAATCATCTCGAACGCGGCCTCACGCATGCGCAGCAGGCACATCTTCGACAGGTAGTTGAAGTTGTCCTCGAACAGCACCGCCACGTCCGGATGCTCTTCCGCCAGCAGGCGCCGCCAGCCCTCCGTCGATTCAGCGAGCATCGCGTCGAACAGCCGCACCTCGTGGCCGTGCTCGCGCAGGACCGACGCGGCGTACAGCGTGCCCAGCGGTGGGTAGGGCTGCATCGCGCGCCACAGCTTGGGGTCAAAACGCAGGAAGTAGGAGTGACCCAGGAGCACGCGGCTCATGTCAGAACCCCCAGTCGTGTCAGGCGCTGCGCCAGCGCCGCTGCGAGACGCGCCCGGTGACCGTCGAAGTGCCCCTTGCATACTGTCCCGTCGAACACCGCTTCGGTGTTGCCCAAGGCCTGTTCTCGCAGCTCGCGACCTTTGTGACGCAGCAGGCGACGCTCCAACGCGTCAGCCAGCCTGCCACCGAGCACGACCTCACCGAAGCGTTTGAGCACGCCCCGCGGAATCTCCTCGCCAATTCCGTACGCCTGCCAGTTCGGCAGCAGGCTCTGCCACCACGCGTTTGCCGCCAGCATGCGGGCGTAGACGCCGTGGCCCGAGACGGGAAGCATCTGCAGCAGCTCTCGCGCCGTGTACGGGTCGCGCTCGGGCAGCTCAAGTGCGCTCTCCGCCAGCAGGTAGTTAGGGCACAACGTGACGCCGCGCAGCGCCGCCAGCCTTACCACAGCCATCGTCAGCGCCCGCGCCAGCCACACCCGCCCCGGCGACGTGACGATCAGATAGTCGATGTCGTCGCCTTCCTCCGCGTTGTCGACGGCCAGCGAGCCGGTCACCGCTACCATCCTCACGAAGGGCAGTCGAGCGACCAGTCGCCCGTAGAAGCCGGCGCGCCCCACCAACCGCCTCGACGCCTGCCCACGCTGCAATCGCGTCCCGATCAGCGCCTCGCGCCCGGCGAGCACGTAGTACGGCGCCACGCAGGTGACGTAATCGCCTGCTGAATCGAGACTCGCTTCGACAGCAGCGATCGAGGCAACGACGGGTAGGGTGCGGCGTATCTCCTCGGCTGTCACCGGGAAGTCGAACACGTCTGAGTACGCCACGCTCTCGATCACCGCGAGCTCAAGCGCAGACAGCACGGCCCCGCGCGCTTCGACTGTCACGAGCCGCCTCCACCAGAAGAAGGTTCCGGCACCAGCGAGCTGACCTCACGGTCGCCGCCGCGCGACCGCAGCGACTGCACCACGGCGAACGTCGCTGTGCTCAACAAACCGATGCCGAACACGGCGGTGTAGAGCGAGACAGCCCACGCTTCATTACGGAAGGCCGCGACTGACGTCACGAGGTTGAAGGCGGCCAGGATGTACTCGGCCAGGACTATCTTGTCCAGTGGTAGCTGATAGCGCATGCGCATCCACTCGCGACGCTGACTGCCCAGCCCAAACTTCGGTGTGCGGTCGAAGGCTTGCTTGCGGTTGGAGAACGACTGCCAGAAGGCACGCGCAGTGGTCAGCATCATGCCCGCTCCCAGGAAGCTGAGCAGCGGGATCAGCGGCAGCAACCCCTTCCAGCCCTTGCGTCCCAGCTGCTGCTGCCCGATCGCGAACATGATCGTGGGCGCCACGCCGGCGAAGTTGAACACCGCCATCAAGCCGAACAACGAAAGCAGCGCCGGGTAGCGCATCGCGACCAGCACGAGCAGAGGATAGAGCACGCACAGCGCCAGCATCAGCAGGTGAATAGCGTAGCCAGTGAGCCGAAGCGTGGTCTGTACCTTCTGCCACCAGGGCAGCGAGGAGCGCCAGATCACGGGCACGTACTTGTAGGCGCACTCGAAGCTGCCGCGGGCCCAGCGGTGCTGCTGCCGGCGAAATGCGTCGAAGCCTATCGGTAGCTCAGCCGGTGACTCCACATCACGCACGAAAGCGGCGCGCCAGCCGCGCAGGAACGCCCGCACCGAGAGGTCCAGATCCTCGGTAAGGGTCCCCGTGTGCCAGCCCCCCGCGTCGATAATCGCTTCGCGACGCCAAACGCCCGCCGTGCCGTTGAAGTTGAAGAAGTAGCCCAGCTTCCAGCGCGAGTACTGCTCCACCGCGAAGTGCCCGTCGATCGATAGCGACTGCAGGAAGGTCAGCAGTGACTGGTTGCGGTTGGTGTGCCCCCAGCGCGTCTGCACGAACGAGAGGCCGTCGTCGGCATAGAGCACGGGCACGGTGCGCCTCAGGAAGTCGGGGCTGGGGATGAAATCGGCATCGAAGATCGCGATGTACTCGGCGTTCGTCAATTCGAGGCCGTGAGCCAGCGCTCCGGCCTTATAGCCCTCGCGACTGCCGCGCCGGACGTGACGGATGTTGAGGCCTCGTCCCCGCCAGTATTCGACGGCGCTCTCAACCACGCTCACTGTCTCGTCCGTGGAGTCATCGAGGACTTGGATTTCGAGCCTGTCGCGCGGGTAGTCCAGCGCCGCCGCCGCGTCTATCAGCCGCCGCGCCACGTACATCTCGTTGTAGACCGGCAGTTGCACGCAGGCAGCGGGCCACTCCTCTGGAGTGACGGCTGCTGGTTGCGCGTTTTTCGAACGCAACGCCACCCAGGTGAGGTGCAGGAAGTTCGCCCCATAGATGAACAGCGCGGTCAGGACCGCGAAGTAGACCAGCAGCAGCGGGATGAAGACCAGGTCAAGCATCGGCCGCCGCCTCTGACCTGTGCGCGTATGTCGCGACCCAGAGCCCCACGACCAGCCAGAACAGGAGGCGTCCCGGCGCCAGAGTCCAGGTGTAGTAATCCAGCATGCCGATGACCGTGACCGCCAGAAGCGCCCCTGACACCGCGATCAGGTCAGGCGTCAGCTCCTTGCGGCGCCACCAGAGCAGGAAGAACGGCACCACCATCAGCGCGCCGTACGCCATGCCACCCACGAGCCCCGTTTCCGCGGCCACAGTCAGCAGCGCAAAGTGTGCCGGCTGGTAGTAGTAAGAGAAATCCGGGAAGCGCTCGCTCATGGCAGTGGGCAGACCGCCCGCGCCTACTCCTAGCAGCGGCCGCGAGACGAATATCTCGTTCGTGGTCTTTGCCAGCGCCTCACGCTCGCTGATAGAGCGCCGCTCGGTGCTGCTGGTGGGGCCGCTCTCCAGTAGACCAGTACGTATGCTCAGGTAGTCGCCGTAGGGCTTGATTAGCATCAGGCAGAGCACGACGGCCGCGATGCAGATCCCTGCCCAGCCCATGAGGGTCCGCCAGTCGCGCCGGTAAGCCAACAGGCCGAAGACCAGCACCAGCGCCAGGACCATCGACAGGCCCGCACTGCGCGAAAAGGTCAGCAAAAGCGCCGCGCAACCGATGGCGAACACGGTGCCGAACAGCGCCGTCCACTCACCACGGGCGCGCGCCGCCACGCCGCCAATCAGCAGCAACGATACTGCGAGTAGCCCGCCGAGGATGTTTGGGTGGTCCGTGAGGCCGTAAGCGCGCAGCTGACGGGGCCCGACGTCTGACCAGACGACGCTGGTGCCGCCGGCGTTGACGTCCAGCCGGTACTCGCCCAGGTCATAGAGACCGACGGACCCCTGGTCGATCGCCTGGCTGACACCAACGACCGCTTGCAGCCCAACCATGATCATCAGCGGCAGGGTGAGTTGGCGCAGGCTAATTTCGTTCGCCACGTAGAGCGCGAACAGCACGGCGCCGGTCAGCCGCAGCGCGCTGTAGGCCGACAACTGCGCGTCTACTGAGAACGGGATCGACGCCCACGTCGCCAGGATCAGCACGATGACAGGCCAACGGACCGCCGCCGGGCCCAGCCACGGACGCCGCCCCGAAATCAGCAGGCTCAGGCCCCACAGCGCCAGCATGGCGATGAACGCGATGTCACTCCAATAGAGCAGGAAGTCTGTGTAGTCCCCGTAAACCGTGGCGTCGTGGCGGACAGTCAGCTCCCAGCGCGCCCGGAACGGGGCCAAAACGATCAGCATGCCAAAGGCCACACGCGTCAGCAGACGCACCACCGCAAGTACCGCCGCGCGCCGCTCTTCGCTCAATGCCGGCAGCGGTATCGCGGCGGCGGCTGGCAGTCGCAGGTTCACGAACCCGCCTCGGTGACCAGTGCCTCGCTCGTGGGTACGCCACTCATCTGCTGGATCCGTGCTACCTCAATAGCTCTTTCGAAGCGCTCATAGAACCTCGGCAGGTCAAAGCGCCGCGCCGACTCCACCAAGCTCGCTGCATCGACAGAGCTACCGCGCGCCTTTCGCATCGCCTCAGCAATTGCCTGGGGAGTCTGCTCGGAGAACAGGTAGCCCGTCCTCCCATCCTCGACGATCTCCAGCGCCCCGCCCGCCGCGAACACCACCGGGGGCCGGCCGCTGGCCTGCGCCTCCACCGTAACCAGGCCGAAGTCCTCCTCGCCCGCCACGACCACCGCCTCGCAGCGCGCTATTGCGTCCCTTACCCCCGCGTCTGGCTGCCAGCCGAGTATGCGCACGTTCGGCCCTGCCAGCCGGCTCAGCGCAGCCAGCTCCGGCCCCGTACCGATCACGTCCAGCGGCAGCCCGGATCGGTTCGCGGCTTCAACCACCAGCTCCACTCGCTTCGACCGGACCAACCGCGATACGACGAGGAAACGTCCCGAGCGCTCTCGCACAGGCGCAAATGACGACACGTCTACCGGCGGGTAGACCACCTGCGCCTCGCGGTCGTACGTCTCGCGCACCCGCGCCGCCACGTGCTGCGACACTGCGACATACGCGTCCACGCCCGCCGCGGCCCGCAGGTCGAGCCGACGGAGCAGGGTCAGCAGTGGTGAGAGAGCGCGCCTCAGTGTTGGCCGTCCCCGGAAATAGGCGTCGCTCTGCCAGAGAAAACGCGGCGGTGTGTGGCAGAAACAAACGTGCAACGCGCCCGGCCCCTTACGCGCATGGTGACCGAAGGCGCTGCTACTGGAGATCACCAGCTCGTACTCGCGCGTAGGCAGTGAAGCGACTGCGGCGGGTAGCAGCGGCAGCGTTGCCTTGAGGCCGGCACGGTTGACGACGGGCTGCAGAAAGCTCGTGCGCCAGGCCCGCCCGCCCACCGCGTCCAGCGGAACCACGTCACGCCGATGCACCGGCGTGAACAGGG
>CAZNHI010000062.1:0-9143 GCA_964572535.1 uncultured Dehalococcoidia bacterium | reverse complement strand
TCGGCTTCACGGTCTGGATGCACCACATGTTTGCCACCGGCCTCAGCGTGCCGCTCACCGTCTGGACCATGCTCGCCACGATGATGATCGCGGTGCCCTCCGGCGTAAAGATGTTCAACTGGCTCGGCACCATGTGGGGTGGCAGCATCAGCCTCAAGACGCCCATGCTCTTCGCCATCGGCTTCCTGTTCATGTTCTTGATCGGCGGCGTCGATGGCGTCTTCAACGCTATCGTTCCCGTCGACTACGCGCTCAACGACACCTACTGGGTGGTCAGCCACATCCACTACGTCCTCTTCGGTGGCTCCGTATTCGGCGTCTTCGCCGGCATCTACTTCTGGATGCCGAAGATGACCGGCAAGCTGCTGGACGAGACCCTGGGCACCATTCACTTCTGGCTCATGCTCATCGGCATGAACCTGGCCTTCATGCCGATGCACATCCTCGGCCTCAAAGGCATGCCCAGGCGCATCGCCGACTACCAGGGTGGCCAGGACTGGGATGTCTGGAACCTGATCTCGACGATCGGCGCCTTCATCATCGCCGTATCGATCCTCGTGTTCATCGTCAACTTCTTCAAGACGCTGGCCCTGGCGCCGAAGTCCGCCGGTGACGACCCCTGGGAGGGCAACTCAATGGAGTGGATGACCTCCTCGCCGCCTCCGGAGCACAACTTCCACGAGTTGCCGGAGATCCACAGCGAGCGCCCAGCCTGGGACCGCCGCATGGCCCAACGGCAGCCATCGACCGGCGCAAGCCCGACCGGGCACTGAGCGAGAGCGATATTAGTGGGGCAGAGAGTTAACTAGTGTTCACGATCAAGCAGGTACTCCTCTTCTCGCTCGTCCCTCTCGCCCTCGTCTTCGCAGGCGTGATTCTTGGCTCCATGCGCGGCATCGACTCGAACAGGGAAGTCTTCCCGACTGCCGCGCCGTCGTCCGCCAGCGCGACTGCGCCGACCCCCAGCGCTCCCGGTGAGACCGTCCTGCAGCTGCGAGCAGCCAACCTGCTCTTCGACAAGCGCGCGCTGACTGCCGCTGCGAACTCGCCTGTCAACGTCCAGTTCGATAACGCGGACGCCGGCGTGCTGCACAACTTCGCCCTCTACAACAATTCCACCGCCAGCCAGAAGATCTTCGGCGGCGAACTGGTAACCGGACCAGCCGTGACGAACTACAAGTTCACCGCCCCGGCCGCTGGCGGCTACTTCTTCCGCTGCGACGTACACCCGGACACCATGACCGGCTCCTTCACCGTCCGCTAGGCCAGCTGCCCGACCTCCCAAGAAGACCCATCGGCGTCCAGCAGCCTGATCCCCTCTCTTCCCGGGTGACTGGCACTGGCACCCGGGAAGACCCCATATTTAATAGAACGGGAGGGACGCTGGCGTGGACACTTTGACGATCTTCGGTGCACTGGCAGTGGGATCGATGCTTATCTTCTACGCAATGGAAGAACGGTCGCGCTCTTTCGTGCTGGCGTTCGCGGCGGCATGTCTCGCCTCTTCGGCGTATGGCTTCCTCCAGGGTGCGTGGCCCTTTGGCGTCGTCGAACTCGTCTGGGCTGGAGTCGCCCTGAGACCCTGGCAGAAGCGCCCGCAGCAGCCTAGTCCCAGCTAGTGAGCCTCGGGCTCTGACCTTGCCGCCGGTCTTGCTGCTCTAATTGGCTAGCGTCTTA
Organism: uncultured Dehalococcoidia bacterium; assembly: GCA_964572535.1. Taxonomy (GTDB): domain Bacteria; phylum Chloroflexota; class Dehalococcoidia; order DSTF01; family WHTK01; genus WHTK01. The sequence goes on along the minus strand of CAZNHI010000062.1, from coordinate 7,466 downwards.
AAGAGGGACGGTTTCCCTACTTCAGAACGTCCTGCAGCGCGTCTTCCAGCTCCGCCAGGCTCGTCGGCCCCTCGAACTTCATCGAGACCTTGCCGTCCTTACCCACCACGAAGAACCACGGCTCGCTCTGCAGCCCCCACTCCTTGGCAGCGTCAACCAGGTCGCGCTGCGGCGATGTCGGGTTCTTGTACGCCTCGACGTGGATGAACTCGACGCGGTCTTTGTACTGGGGGAACAGCTTGCGCATGATCTCGAACTCCGGCCCGCAGAGCTGGCTGGTGCAGTAACCCGGCGCCGCAAATAGGATGAGGACCGGCCTCTTAGCCGCGATCGCGTCTGCGATTGTCGACGTGTGCATGTCCGGCGACGGGCTTGCCGACGTGTCGATCTGCGCCAGGTCCGTAACGTCCTTCACCGTAAGGTTTCGCGTCCGTGGCGCGTCCAGGCCGATCGGCACAGTGACCGACTGCGCCAGCACCCGAAACCGCGGCCGCAGAGTCTGCTTCTTGTCGCCCGTATCGATCTTCAGCTCGACGCCCCATTCGCCCGAAAACGGGAAATCGACCATCGTTGTGTAGATTCCGACCTGCTCACCAACGTTGAAGTGATCGTGCTTGGAGCCATCGGTGTGGACGTGCTCGACCCGCTCCTGGATGCCGGCATCACGCGCGGGCACCCGGGAGATGGCATCCATCTCGAACATGAACGCCTCGGTATTGCCGCCGAGGTAGTAGAAAGCGAAGTGCACCTTCGCATCGACGATCGGCAGGCCGTCAGGGTCGAACAGCCCCACGGCGAAGCGATTCTTGCCGCCGGCCAGCTCTGAGTTCACGAGGACGGGTTCGATGTCCCCGGTCTTGAGGATCAGCGTCTCGGGAAACTTCTTCTCGTCGCCGCCACACGCGGCGACCAGGAGCAGCGTCAGAAGACCGGCGCAGGCAAGTAGTAAGGTCTTTGTGGTCACGTTCACAATGATCGTAGCACTTCCTCCGTGAACGGATCTCGATCTGAGGACTTGTCAGACATCTTCAAGCTTGGCATACTTCTGAACGTATAAGCAATGACTAATACAATTGAGCTGCTCCCCAACGAAGACACGTGCAGCGTCCGCCAGGTGGACGTAGAGAAGATCCGGCAAGGACGCGCCCTGCTTCTGCCGGATGAGGTTTACAACGACGCCGCCGAGCTGTTTCGTGCGTTGGGCGACACCTCCCGCGCCAAGATCGTCTACTCCTTGCTCCAGCAAGAGCTCTGCGTCTGCGATTTGGCTGCCGTTTGCGATGCCTCTGAATCTGCGACATCCCAGCATCTACGGGTTCTACGCGGGCTACGGGTCGTCAAGGTACGCCGAAGCGGCCGGATGTCCTACTACAGCATCGATGATGACCACGTAAGCGTCCTTCTAGGAGTCTGCCTCAACCATTTGCGCGACCTTGCGCCTTCGGAAGGCATCTCCTGACTGCGACAATCGCCAGCAGCAAGCGAACCGCGACCTGGCTCGTCGGCGCCTCCCTTGGCTACAACGGCATCGAATGCGTAGTCGCAATCGCTGCTGGCCTTCTCGCCGCCAGCACGGCTCTGGTTGGCTTCGGCCTTGATAGCGGCATTGAGGTAAGCGCCAGCGCCATCGTCCTCATCCACCTCATAACTCGCAGAGAAGAGGGGTCCGCCTGGGAACAACGTGCTGCCGTTTTCGTAGGGGCCACTTTCGTGGCCCTGGCCGCGTACGTCGGTTTCGAGGCTGTTCGCGACCTCATAAACGAGTCCCGGCCAGAAGCGTCGTACTTCGGGATCGGCATCGCGATCGCCTCTCTCGCGATCATGCCCCCGCTCTCTGTCGCTAAACACCGGCTCGCCCACCAGATCAACAGTCGGGCGCTCGAGGCTGAGTCGCGCGAGACGCTGATTTGCAGCTACCTCTCGGCAACCCTGCTGATCGGGCTCACAGCCAACGCCTTACTCGACTGGTGGTGGGCCGACCCCGTCGCCGCGTTGGTGATCGTCGCCTTTCTGGCCAAAGAGGGCTATACAGCCTTCAGCCGCCGTGAGCTCTGCTCCCTGGACTAACGCCCTGCGCCCGGGAGCACCCCCGGCCTCGTGCGCCTAACCGCGCTCGTGGTCATAATGAGGGCAACGGGGTGATGCCCATGATGGTCGAATGGCCGGGGCGCTGCAGCAGCTGCAACAAACAAATCGAAGACTGGTCTGACGCCGGTTTGCATGAGCGGCGCTGGATCCACAAGGCCTGCTACACCGAACGCTGGCAGCAGGCCCACGCCCGCGGTCAAACGCCGCCCGAGCTTCAATCGCCCATCGACCGCGGCAAGCTGCTCGAACTGCCGATGTTGATCTTTCTGCTCATGTTCCACTTCGGCCTGGGCGCCGCCGTCGCCGGCTGGATCATGATCGACCAGGACCAGACGCCAGACATCGGCGCACTGCTCATGGTCATCGGCGTCGCCGTGCCGCTCATCGGTGTGGGTGGCGTCGCGCTCAACATCATCAGCCGCCGCCACATCGAGCTGATCCGGCAGGCCGTGGACGCTCGAGGCGGTTGGAAGCCGGGGCGCTAGCTTGTTCTTCTACCCGTTGCACAGCGGCCACAGCGTCGATTTTGGCGCCTGGCACCTTGAACCCAGCGTCGTCGCCGGCGCCTTCATCGCCCTCAGCTTCTACACCTACGGCGTTATCTTGCTCAAGGTATCAATCCCGCCCTGGCGCGCCGTCAGCTACTTCGCGGGCGTGGTGATCATCTTCCTCGCCCTCACCTCACCGCTGGATGCTGCCGCCGACCGTCTGCTCTCGATGCACATGCTGCAGCACGTCGGCCTGACCACCTTTGGCCCGCCGCTGCTCCTGCTGGGGCTCACGCCGGCGCTCCTGGAGCCGCTGCTGCGTCCGGCCGTGCTCGGCCGGCTGGCGCGCACGGTCACGCATCCCGTGTTCGCGGGGACGCTGTTCATCGTCAACATGTGGTTCTGGCATGTCCCGCCGATTTACGGCTTCGCCGTGGACCACCTGGCGGTGCACATCACGATGCATGTGGCCTTCATGGCCAGCGGCATCCTCTTCTGGTGGCCTGTCGTCCAGCCATCGCCACTCACGGGTCGCCTGGGCGAGGGGGCGCGCCTGCTCTACCTCTTTGCCACGGGTATGCCGATGGGCCTGCTGGCGCTGCTCTTCTTCGCCAGCAGCGGCGTCATCTACAGCCACTACGACACGGTCCAGCGGTTGTGGGGCATCTCCCCGAAGGACGATCAGCAGATCGCGGGGCTGATCATGGGTGCGCTGGGCGAAGCCGCGAGCTTTGCCGCCATCACGCTCCTCTTCTTCCGGTTCCTCGACCGCGAGGAGGCGGCGGCGCAGGCTGCGGCTCCGGGCCGAATAGACGCTCTGTAAGGCGCAGCGCCAGCAGGCTGCCTGCCAACGCGCCCACAAACGCCACGATCAGCACCACCGTCTGCGACAGGCCGATCAGCGACGCGATCGCGAAGAACAGCACCGCCACCACCGCCGCGATACCCCAGCGCAGGATCCGTCTGCCGACCGAAATCAGGTAGTTGCGCACGTCCAGGGCAGTATACCGGGACGACCGTTGACAGCACCTCTCCAGCCGCGCTAGAGTCGTTGCGACAGGACGTTCCTGCAATCAATTGCATTTACCTGCAACTGCCAACGGAGTACTCCGATGAGCATAGACGCTCCCCTACTCGTGGCCGGCATCGGCGGTGGCGCCGGCGTTTTCGCTGCAGCGCTCGCGCTCGGCATCCGTCACGGCATCGACTGGGACCACATCGCCGCGATTACTGACATCACCAGCGCGTCGGCGGCGGTGGACGACGAGGGCGAAAGTTGGCTGCTGGGCGAGCCCGGACTCATGCTTACCGACGAAAGCCATCACTCCGTCCATTCCCACAGGCACGAAGCCGCCGACTCTCCAGTTATGGCCGTTTCGGCAATGGCCTCGCCGGCGCAGGGCAGCACGGCTACCGCGACACTGACACGGCCCCTCTCCAGCATCCGCGTGCTTACGTCATCCCTGCCACCGAGCCAAAAGGAAGCCATCTGGCTCGGCTCCCTCTATGCGCTCGGCCACGGCCTTGTCGTAATCGTCCTCGGCGTCATCGCCATCCTGGCTGCGGAGTTCCTGCCGGATTGGGTAGACCCGATCATGGAAAAAGTCGTCGGCGTGACTCTGATCTTCCTCGCGGCTTACCTGTTCTATTCGATCTATCGCTACTACCGGGGCGGTGGCCAATTTGTATTGCGCAGTCGCTGGATGCTGATCTTCGCGGGTGTCAGCAACGCCTGGCACTGGATCCGCTCGCGGGTCGGTCATCACGAACATAGCCACGGCGAACCCCGAAACTACACGTCCCGTACCGCATTCGGCATCGGCTTGATCCACGGCATCGGCGCCGAGACCGGTACACAGGCTCTGATCCTCGCTACTGCCGTTGGCGCGACCAGCAAGGGCGTCGCACTGGCAGCCCTGCTGTTCTTCGTCGCCGGCCTACTGATCTCGAACACCGTTGTGACTATGACTTCGACGTTTGGCTTCGTGTCCGCGCGTCGCCGACAGACTATTTACGTCTTCGCAGGGATCATCGCGGCCGTCTTCAGCCTCGTCTTGGGTATGGTGTTCCTGACAGAGTCGACCGGTATCCTGCCGGCGCTCGACCCCTACTTCCGTTGGATAGGCGGGCCCGGCTAGACGTCAGCCCGAGCCAGGATCAACGGCAGCGGCGAGCGCCCCAGCATCGTCGTCGCCACGCTGCCCATGAACACGTGCTGGCTGGCGCTGACGCCGTGCGTGGACATGGCGATCGCCTGGGCGTTTAGCTCCAGCGCCTTCTCGATAATCGCCGTGTCGACGCCCGCAGCCCGTGGGACCTCCCGCACCAACATCGTCACCTGCAGCGACGCCGGCAGCAGGCTTCGTACCTGCGCCAGCTCGCGCTCGCACGCCGCCAGTGCTGCCGCGTTGTCGTGGCCACCGGGCTCGTGTTCGTGCACGCGCAGGAGCGTCACCTCGAAGCGCCCAGGCGCCAGCAGGGGCGACAACGCCCGCAGCACCGCCTCTGACGCAATCGACCCGTCGTTCGTAACTACGATGCGGTAGGGCTCCGCGGTTACAGGGGGCGGCTCCAGGTTGGGGCCGCTGACCAGCAGTGGCAGGACGGCGCCCTTCAGCAGGTCCAACGCCACACTGCCGTGCAAGATGTGTCGCAACGCTCCGTGGCCTCGTGAGTCCAAAGCCAACAGCGACGCGTCAGTCTCGGTGACGATCCTCAGGATCGCCGCCGCGACCTCCTCGGCCTGGTGCGCCGTCCTTACCAACACGTCGCCATCGATGCCCAGACGCGAAAGCGTACCGTGCAGCTCCGTCTCCGTGCGCCCGGCGTCCGCGCTTTCGACGACGCTGAGCAGCGCCACGCGCGTGCCCAGCGCCGAGGCCAGCAGCGCCGCGTGTGGCAGTACACGATGTGAGTGTACCGAGCCGTCCGTCGTAACCAGTACCGGGCGTCTAGAGTTCATCCTGCGCTCCCAACTACGAACCGTGGGAAGACGCTTCGCTGAGGTCACTGCCCCTGCGTCCCGTCACAATCAGCGAAGCGACGATTGCCGTGGCCAGCACCGCCGCGATTACCCCCAGCGAGATCCAGATCGACATGTGGTAGACCTCTTCGGAGAGCATCTTCACGCCCACGAACACCAGCACCACGGAGAGGCCCGCCTTGAGGTAGACGAAGCGGTGCATTGCGCCGGCCAGCATGAAGTAGAGCACGCGCATGCCCAGAATCGCGAACGCGTTGGAGGAGAACACAATGAACGCATCGTCCGTCACCGCAAAGATCGCCGGGATCGAGTCCACCGCGAAAATAATGTCCGTCGTCTCGATCACAACCAGCACTGCGACCAGGGGCGTCGCCATCAGCACGCCCGCCTGCCGTACGAAGAAGCGCGTGCCCTGATAATCGCTCGTGATCGGGATCAGGCGTCTCAGGAACCTCAAGGCTGGGTTGCTCTCCGGGTGGACCTCCATCTCCTTCGAAATCGCCATGCGCGCGCCCGTGAACACCAGGAAGCCGCCGAACACGTAGATCATCCAGTGGAACGCGTCCAGCAGGCTCGCGCCCGCCGCGATGAAGACGATCCTGAATACGACGGCACCCACGATGCCCCAGACCAGCACGCGATGCTGATAAGCCGGCGGCACCGAGAAATACCCGAAGATAAGCGCGAAAACGAAGATGTTGTCGACGGAGAGGCTACGCTCGATGACGTAGCCCGCCAGGTACTCACCCGCCGCCGTGCTGCCGTGCCAGACCAGGATCACGCCGGCAAATCCGACGCCGATTACCGTCCAGATGATGCTCCAGACAAACGCCTCGCCCATCGAGACCTCGTGAGCCTCTCGGTGAAAGAAAAGTAGGTCGAGCGCGATGAGGAAAAATATCAGGCCGATGAACGCCGGCCAGACCCAGAGATCGACGGTCAAAAAGAAACCTCCAGCTGATGTCGTATCAGCCGAAGGTCTGTCCCGCGCTCTGGCCGCGCACCGGCCCCGACGAATCGGGGCGTGTTGACGATGACACTGTTCAGGGTTACTCCCCTTCGGTTTATCTAGCTTATACGCCCGCTCCCACCCGAACAACCAGACGCCTCATCCGCTTACCAACTGATAACTGGCAACCAAAACCTGGTATTTACCCCGCCTTGCAAGACCGTGTCGAATCACCACGCTTCGTTTGACACTCGCCCCTCTTTGCCTATGATCACGAAGAAGGATCGCTTATGTCAGACAGCGCCCGCCCCGCTACCGCGGCCATCCTCACCTTCGGCTGCAAGCTCAACATCGCCGACTCCGAGGCGATGGCCCGCTACCCGCGCGCCGCGGGCTGGAACGTCGTCGACCGCGCCGCAGAGGACGCGGAGGCGATCATCGTCAACACGGGCTCTGCGTCCGACAAAGGAGTAGCGCCGTGAACCTGATCAACCGCCTGGCCTCGGTCCTGATTTGCCTCGCGCTGATCGCGGGAGCCGGGGCCGTTATCGGCCTTGCCTGGGCCGCACCGCAGGAGTCCATCGACTGGATTGCGGACGCGGCCGGCTGGTTGGACGACCACAACACAGATGGCACCAGGGCCGTGATCACAATCGGCGGCGCGTTGGTGGTGGCCATCGCCTTCGTCGCCCTCGTCATGGAACTCCTGCCCCAGAACAGCGGCGAGGTCAAGGTCACCGGACTCCAGGTAGGCGATGCCGTGCTCACGACCGCCGCCATCGGCCAGCGCATCGAAGAGGCCGTTAACCAGGTGCCGAACGTCTCAGACGTGCGCGCCAGCGTCCGCGCCAAACGCAAGGGCGTCACCGTGGCGCTCGACCTCCACGTCGACCCCGATGCCAACCTCGCGGCCGTCACCGACGCCGCCTGCGAGGCCGCCCGCGATGTCCTCACCGAC
>CAZNHI010000061.1:0-9162 GCA_964572535.1 uncultured Dehalococcoidia bacterium | reverse complement strand
CAACGGAGGCCGCGCCCGCACTGAGCGTCCCGTGCCGCCTCCCCGCAGCACGGCGCCACCACGCAGCTCCAGCGCACCGCCTGCCCGAGGGGGTTCCAGCGTCGACCAGTTGATCGCGCGCCAGAACGTCCTGTTCGAGGAGTTCAGCCAACAGCAGACCCAGACCCTGCGTGACGTCCAGCGCGCCCTGCGCGGCATGGGCGGGGCCCAGGGCGCCTCCGGCAACATGATGGCGCTGCCCAAGGTTGGCATCTTCCTGGACGTGCCGAACCTGATTTACGCCGCCGAGCAGCTCGGCGTGCGCATCGACTTCGGCAAGCTGCTGGACTACCTGACGGAGGGCCGCCAGTTAGTCCGCGCCACCGCTTACGCACCGATCACGGATGACCCCGCGACGCGCTTCGAAAAGCAGCGCTTTGTGGAACCCGTGATCAACCACGGCTACAAGATCGTCACCAAGGCCTGGAAGCGCTTCAGCGACGGCGGCATGAAGGCGAACTTCGACATCGAGCTTGCTGTCGACATCCTCACGATGTCGGACCGCCTCGACATCGTCGTGCTGCTTTCCGGCGACGGCGACTTCCGTCGCGTGTGTGAGCTGGTCGAAAGCAAGGGCGTGCGCGTCGAGGTCGTCTCGTTCTCGCAGAGCACCGCGATGGAGCTACGCTCCGTCGCCGACCAGTACACGGACCTGAACACGATCCTGAACGTCGTCGGCGTCTGACGTCTCGTTAGTCTCGACACCCGTAGGGGCCCGGCATGCCGGGCCTCTACGGCGTTTTGCGGAACCTCCGTTTCGCCAGCGGTGTATACAGGACGGATGGATATCTCGTCCTCAGAGCGCGAGGCGGTCTCGCTGGCCCGCAGCGGGGACGCCTCTGCCTACGCCGTGCTGGTGCAGAGCCACCAGGAGGCTGCGTTTCGCGCTGCCTACCTGATCTTGCGCGACGCTCAGGCCGCGGAGGACGTGGCTCAGGAGGGCTTCATCAGGGCGTACCAGAACCTGAACCGATTCCGTGACGAGGCCGCCTTCCGCCCCTGGCTGCTGCGCATCGTCACCAATCTGGCGCTCAACCAGGTGCGCAGTCGCGGCCGCTGTCTGTCCCTACTGCAGCGCCTCGGCGGGCGGGCCGAAGAGACGGAGCCAGCCGCGGACGCACGGATCGCCGCCACCGAGGAAGCACGTACCATCTGGCGCGCCATCAACCAGCTCAACCTGGACGACCGCCTTGTCCTCTATCTGCGCTACTTCCTGGAGCAGAGCGAAGACGACATGGCCCGCGTGATCGGCAAGGCGCCCGGCACCGTGAAATCGCGCCTGCACCGCGCCGGGCGACGTCTGCGAGAGGTCATCGAGCGCGACTTCCCTCAGCTGAGGCTGGACTCATGAACGACGACACGCTGGAACGCCTGCTCAAGACCTCGGCCGCTGCCGTCACCTACCCCGTGACGCCGGAGCTGGCGTCGCGCGTCGCCGCGCGCCTGTCAACCACTACGCCGCGCCGCGCCCCGTCACCGCGACTCTCGCCCGGCTACGTGCTCGCAGCGGTCGTCCTGCTGCTCGTCGTCGCGCTGGCGCTCAACCCCAGCCGTGACGCCATCGCCCGCTTCTTTGGCGTCGAGGGCCTGCGCATCGAACAGCTGCCCACGCCCGTTCCCGGCGTGACGCCGGCGCCGACGACCCAGCAAAGCCAGGCAGACGCCCTTCTAACGCCAATCGCGCTATCGGAGGTACTCCGCCTTTCCGCCGACGAACCGATGCTCCCAGATACCTCTGAGCCGCTGCAGGGCGTCTACTACGTCAACTGCTGCCGTCCCGGCGCGATCGTCTATCGCTACGAGCACTTCGACCTCTGGCAGACGACGCTGCAGCAACAGTCGGGCTTCCTCAAGGGCGTACCTGGGAGCGCCGTCCTCGAAGAGGTGTCCGTTAGCGCACGCCCCGGCGTCTGGATTGCCGGCGACACGCACGTCGTCTACATCCTCGACCCAGCGGGTGGGCCGATCCCGGGCGCTACCTGGGTGGTCAACCGCAACACGCTGGTCTGGCGCGGCGAATCGCTCTTCTACCGCATCGAGACCGACCTCAGCCTGGAAGAAGCGCTGCGCATTGCCGAGACGCTGCCTTGAGCCGGTAGCTGAGCCTCGGAAACCGAGTGGCTAAGAACCTCGGGCAAGCCGCGTCCGTGAGCCCTTCAGCGGGGGTTTGGGGGCGTCCCCCATTTTTCAGTACGGAACCTCTGCACGTCCTGCGGTGTAAGTACGGCAGGAGGTGCACTATGCAGCGACTCATCGCGTCCCTATTCATCGCCACGTCGGGCGGCATCGGCCTGTTTGCCTTCGCGGCGCCGATCGAGGCCGGAGGCGGCGGCCACGGCGGCTGCATGGAGCAGCCCCGCGAGAGCACCAGCGATCTTGTCGAAATCGTCAACTACTGCTTCACGCCGGCAGTGCTCCACGTCGAGCCCGGCACGACCGTTACCTGGACCAACGAGGACCAGGAGGTGCACAATGTGACCTTCTTCGACGGCAGCCGCGCGGGCGACGACCCCGACCTCTATTATCGCAACAGCGTCAGCGCGACGTTCGACGCGCCGGGCCTATACGCGTACTACTGCAGCGTGCACCCAATGATGCTCGGCGTTGTGGCGGTCGGCGACCCGGCTGGGTTCGCGATTAGCCAGCCCTCACAGCAGCCGGAGGCATCACCGCCGGCGGCGCCTGCCGTCGCGTCGGCGGCCTCGGGGCTCAATCCCACCATCGCAGGGCTGGTCGTGGCTGTCGGGATCGTCTCTGCCGGTGGCGGTTATCTGCTGCGAAGGCGCGTTCCCTGAGTCTTACGGCCGGTCCGCTGCAGGTTGCATCTAGAGCTCGCCGCGATTGGCCCGGGCGACGAACGCCTCCAGAGTGACGATGTTCAGCAGGTGCTGGTGCTGCAAGTACGGCTGCAGGCCGCCGTCAGTAAAGAAGTCGCGCAGCGTCCAGGCCGGGCCACCCAGCACCAGGTAAGCCTTCTCGTAGCGCTCCGGCTCACACAGGACTGCCTCGATCAGGCACAGCGCCTCGTACGGCACCTTCTGCTCCGCCGTCCCGGACGTCTGCTGCCACTTCAGCGACAGCAGATACCCTTTGCCCTCCGCGTTGTACGCGACCAGGTCAACGATGTGCTTGCCGCCGCCCAGCCGCTCGCCGATGTCGACCTGCCGGAAGTACTCGTAGCCGCCCTGCTCCAGCGCCGGCAGCGCCATCGCCTCCATGACGGCGCCGGTGGTGGTGCCCCGCTTCGCGTAGGGCAGATCCTTGCGCGCGACCACGCCTAGAGTTCCCTCGTAGCGATGACTTCCGTCGCCTTAGTGCGGTCGCCGTTGCACGAGATCATGCGCGGCGCCTGCTTCTCTTCGAGCTTGAACCCGAGTTCGCGGTACAGGCCAATGATCCGCTTCGTCGCCTGGTTTGAGAGCACCACCGGCCCATCGTGCCGCGCGAGCCACTCGGCCAGCCGCACCTGCTCGTCCCAACCGAACGCCTCTTTGTTGTACTGCGTGAACTCAACGTCGTACGGAGGGTCGGCGTAGATGAAGTCGCCCGGCTCCAGCGCCAGCGCCTCGAAGTCGCCGGTGCTGAAGCACCAGCCCTGCATGGCGCCTGCGTAGACCGAGAGGTCGCGGGCGTAGTTGATGCTTTCGTGGCGCCCGAACGGCACGTTGAACTCGCCGCGGCGATTGAAGCGGCAGAGCCCGTTGTAGCCGGTGTGGTTGAGGTAGTAGAAGAGCTGCGCCGCCTCCGGCGTCTCAGCCCCGCCGACCGCGATCAGATCGTTGAAGCGGCCTCGGTGGTCGTAGTACAGGTCGCGCTCGTTGCGCATCTCGATGGCGAGGTCGAGCCCGCGTTCGAGCCAACGGTAGAAGTTGATGTTGTGGGGGTTGAGGTCGTTGAGCAGCGCCCGTTGCGGCCGCAGGCCCAGCGCCACGGCCAGCCCGCCCGCCAGGGGCTCCACGAGCCGTCTGTCTCGATACGGCTGCCAGAGCTTGCGCAGATGCGGCACCAGCCAGCGCTTGCCGCCCGCCCACTTCAGCGGCGGACGCAGCGGCTCCAGCTCTGCCTCAGACGTGGCGGGGAGGGTCTGAGTCGCCATAGAATTATCCAAAGGGTAAAGCGACTTAGCGATTATGGCAAATGCAGGCGTATTACGCGTGTAGTACAATGAACCTGCGAATGGAGCGTGAGTATCTAGATGTTACGGAGTTCGTCTGGACACGGACAGGCTTTCGACACGTCAGAAGGCATGGCGGCTCCATTCGCGTGTGTAAGGAGGTGCTCGCTCGGGCTCCGAAGTTCGTGAGCCAGTCCGGCAGGACAGGGACGCACCTAATGATCGGGCCTGACGCGCGAGGACGGTTTTGGACCATCGCCATCGAGAACTTGGGGAACCGAAAGGCCAGGGCTCTCACAGCCTGGCCGACCAAGGCGAATCAAATCAGGCGATATGAGGAAATCTGAAGTGAACGATTACGAAGACTTGGACGAACTCACCGAAGAAGAACGGCACGTCGAGGAGTTGGCGCAGGAAGCCGAGCGCTTGATAGATGATGACCTGGCAGATTGGAGCCCGGTTAAAGTCCGTATCGCCAAGAACGTCAAGCACGTTTACTCCTTCCGTGTCGGCGCCGAAGAGCTCGATGAGATCGCTGACGCCGCAGAAGCCGCCGGTAGGGACCTGAGCGCCTTCATTCGCGAGGCCGCCCTCAACGAGGCCAGGCGCCGGAAGGCCGGCGGCTCGGCCGTGGATGAGGTGCGCAAGAAGGCCGAGGAACTCGCCGAGGCTGTGCAGCGTCTCTAGCCTCTAACCCCACAGCTTCGACAGCGCCGGGTAGCGCTCGATTTGCAGGTGATCCATGAGCGCGAGGTTCCAGCCCGTGTGCAGGATCTCGTGGTCGTTGAGGCCGTCGAGGAGGCGCAGGGCGGGGAGTGGTTCGTCGCGCCACGGCACTTTGACCGCCCGAGCGTCGATGTCCGGCAGCGATAGCAGGTCGACCAGCTCGCTCTCCGTGCGCTCCATCTCGGCCAGCAGGCGCCGCTTGTCCCAAGTCGCCAGCGCCGGCGTCAGTAGCAGCGCCTCGTGCTGCGGCCCCCACTGCATCACGCCCGTCTTCACCGAGTACACGTAGTTGCGCACGACGTACAACTGGTGCAGCAGGCTCTCCCGCGGTGAGTCCGAACGTCGCGTCTTCGTGTCCACCATGCGGTAGTCGAGCTTCTCAGCCGGCACGAGACGGTAGAACTCGCGGTTGACCTCCCGATTCAGCAAGAAGCGCCAGAGGAAGTCGCGGGCTTCGGGGCTGACGATGCTCGAGGTATCCAACGCAGGCATGCCGTCACCAGATCTCGCGCAGCTCGAAGCGCGGGCCGTCCTTGCAGACCAGGCGTGGGTTGCCGCGACGGTCGAACACGGCACAGCCGTAGCAGATGCCGGTGCCACAGCCCATCGGCGACTCCAGGAGCGCCTGCACCGGCTTGCGGCGTCGCGTCCGTTGAGACCCCTCCTGCGAGCGCAGCAGGTCGGCGATCGCGATGAACATCGGGTTGGGGCCGCAGAGGAAGGCCTGGTCCGACCAGCCGTAGTAGTCCAGGAACACATCCGTCACCAGACCCTGGCGCCCCACGGATCCGTCCTGTGTCGTCACGACAACCTCGACCTCGCTCGGCACCAGCTCTGCCGGGAAGACGGCCCGGGCGTCACGGGCCCCGTCGACCAGCACGACGCTGCGTCCCTTGGCGACCGCCTCGTCCGCCAACCAGAGCAGCGGCGCAATGCCGATGCCGCCGCCGACCAGGAGCAGGTTCTGGCCGCTGCCCTGCCGCGGCAACGAGTAGCCCTTGCCCAGCGGCCCCCAGGCGTACACCTCGTCACCTGGCTGCCGGCGCGCCAGCCAGGCCGTGCCGCGACCCACGATGTCGTAGAGGATGGCGAACTCCGGACCATCGGCACCGTCCCGGATGCGGTGGTAGCTCATGGCGCGCGGCAGCAGCGGGTCGTCAGCCAGCGTCGCAGCGCTCGGCGACTCCGAAGCGCCGGCCAGCTGATCGGCGCAGCGCAGCATGAGGAACTGCCCCGGCGTAGCGCCCCTCAAGAACTCAGGCGCCGCGAACCACATCACGTAGGTGTCGCCGTACAGGCGGGTGTTCTCAACGACGCGGATGAACCCGATGTTCATTGCGAAGGCACCGCCACAGGGCGAAGCCGGTTGAACAGCTCGTCTGTTTTGCGAAGTATTTCCAGCGAACCTGTCACAAGCGCTCGTTCACCTTCCGGCGTAAGCTGCTCGGTCTCGCGCTTGAGGATCAGCGCGACCTGGTTGGCCTTCTGCTCGATGTCCTCCACCAACTCCGCCAGCTCGACATCGTAAGTCAGTACCTGGGGGAATCGGTCGGCGGACAGCGATATGTCGCGCACGAGGTCCACCGTTTGATCCGCAAGGATCAGCACGTACGACTTGTTCTCGCGTGCCATGCTCTCCCGAAGCGTCTCGACCAACCCCTTCTCGAGGTCGCCTACGGCCTTCAACACGCCTACGTGAAGGTGCGGTGGGATCTCGCCCTTGCCCGCCATCGAGAGACCCATCGCCCAGCTCATCGCCATCAGCTCAAGGGCAGTTTCGATTCGATTCGCGAAGCGCTCACGTAACGGGGCGAGGCGGCTGCGCTCCCGCCACTCCAGCAGCCGGTGAATCCCGAACAGCGTCATCAGCGTGCCAAAGACGAAGCCGGTGAGCTCGGCTAGCAGATTCGACTTGAGGCCTTCGGTCCAGCCGTCGAAGAACGCCGCGAGGTGAAGCACAGCTAGGCCGGCGCCCGCCGGTACTCGCCGATCGGCAGCACTTCGAAGGCCTGGGCCCCCGCCAGCAGCGCATCTGTCGCCGCGCGTGCCGTGTCTATCGACGTGAAGCAGGGGATGCGGCGCTCCGTGGCGGCGCGTCTGATCTGGAACCCGTCCTGCAGCGTTTCGCGCCCGCCCTCCGGTGTATTGATCACGCAGTCGACCTCGCCGGAGTTGATTACGTCCAGCACGTTGGGATGACCGCCGTCCAGGCGCTTGGCCACGGACTCTACCGGCAGGCCTAGCGCCCGGATTACGTCCGCGGTGCCCTCAGTCGCGTAGAGACGATAGCCCGCCTCGTGCAGGCGCCGGATTACCGGGATTGCGTCCGGCTTCGTGCGGTCAGAGATCGAGAGCAACGCCCCACCCTTGGGCGGCAGAGCCATGTCTGCGGCGATTACAGCCTTGGCCAGAGCCGCCGGGAACGTGCGGTCGATGCCCATTACCTCGCCCGTGGACTTCATCTCCGGCCCCAGGTAGGTGTCGACGCCAATCAGCTTCGACATCGAGAACACCGGCACCTTCACCGCGACCAGCGGCTGCGACGGCCAGAGACCGCCCGAGTAGCCCTGCTCCTGCAGCGGCCGCCCGAGGGCGCAGTTCACCGCCAGGCGCACCACGGGCACACCTGTGACCTTGGAGATAAAAGGCACGGTGCGGCTGGAGCGCGGGTTTACCTCCAGCACGTACACCTCGGATTCGCCATCCGTGTTCATGATCACGAACTGGATGTTCATCAGCCCCCGCACGTCCATCGCCAGGCCAATGCGCGTCGTGTAATCGACGATCGTCGCGATCTCGCGCTTCGAGAGATTGAGAGGCGGGTACACTGCCATCGAATCGCCCGAGTGGACGCCGGCGCGTTCGATGTGCTCCATGATCCCGGGGATCAGCACGTCGGTGCCGTCGCAAATCGCGTCGACCTCGACCTCCTTGCCCGCGAGGTACTTGTCGATCAGGACGGGCTTGCCATCCGATAGCTCCCTGGCAGCCCCGAAGAAGCGCAGCAGCTCCGTCGCGTTCTGCACGATCTCCATAGCCCGCCCACCGAGCACGTAGCTGGGACGTACCAGCACCGGGTAGCCGATCTCCTGCGCAGTGTTCAGCGCCTCCTCGATCGTGTGAATGCCAGCGCCGGGCGGCTGAGGCACGCCGATGCGGCTGAGAAAGTCCTCGAAGCGCCGGCGGTTCTCCGCCAGGTCGATGGTCTCGTAGCTGGAGCCGACGATCTCGCGCGCCGTGCGATACAGGGGCTCGGAGAGGTTGATCGCGGTCTGGCCGCCAAACTGCACGATGGTGCCCGGCCCCACGTTGTCGATCTCCTCGTTGTGCAGGATATCGCGGATCGATTCCTCGTCCAGCGGCTCGAAGTACAGGCGGTCGGACGTATCAAAGTCCGTCGACACGGTCTCCGGGTTGGAGTTGGCGATCAGCGCCCGGTAGCCCGCCTCCCGTAGCGCCCACACGGCGTGCACCGAGGCGTAGTCAAACTCGATGCCTTGCCCAATGCGTATCGGCCCAGAGCCGATTACGAGCACTTTCTTGCCCTCAAGGGGCAGCGCCTCGTTCTCCTCTTCGTAGGTGCTGTAGAAGTACGGCGTCACCGCCTCGAACTCCGCCGCGCACGTATCGACCATCTTGTAGACGGGCCGTATCTCCCAGTCTTTGCGCAGGTCGCGGACCTGCTCCGGCAGCAGGTCCGCCAGCGTGGCGATCTGCACGTCGGAGCAGCCCAGGCGCTTCGCCGCGAGCAGCAACTCCGGCGTCATCTGCTCGCTTAGCAGGCGCTTCTCCATCCGGATGATGTTCTGCAAGCGCTCCAGGAACCAGGGGTCGACGCCGCTCTTTGCCGCCACGTCGAAGGTATCCGCGCCACCTCGCAGCGCCGACATGATCGTCCACAGACGCTCGTCCGTTGCCTCCAGCGGCCGTTCACCCGCTTCGGGCCAGTTGCGGTCCTCCCACAGCAACGACCGCCCACCGATCTCCAGGCTACGCACCGCCTTCTGTAGCGCCGCCTCGAAGCTGCGTTCGATCGCCATCACCTCGCCTGTGGCCTTCATCTGCGTGCCGATCAGCCGGTCACCGAAAGGGAACTTGTCGAATGGCCAGCGCGGAATCTTGACCACGCAGTAGTCCAACGCCGGCTCAAAGGCTGCAGTCGTGCGCTGGGTCACGGCGTTGGGGATTTCGTCCAGCCGCTTGCCCACCGCGATCTTGGCCGCTACTCTCGCTATCGGGTAGCCGGTCGCCTTGCTGGCCAGCGCGGAGCTGCGCGACACGCG